>JANNYL010000200.1:0-10951 GCA_031410075.1 Flavobacteriales bacterium | reverse complement strand
TGCCTGCCCGTGCACCGCCCAGCTGTTAGGCCCGAAGCGGATGGCGTCTCCATACGGAACCCAACTCCCGACGACCAGGCCGAGCGAGATCCCGAGGACAGGGATCAGCGCGATGAGCGTACTGCCCACGAACCGCCCGATGATGTACTGCCTGCGCGTGACAACGGTGCTGAAGACGATCTCCGAAGTGTTGCATGCGAAATCGCGAATGGCGGTAGCGTTCACGAAGGCCGTGACCATGGGCAGCCAGAGGAACGCCAGGTTCGCATACAGCTCGTACACATGCAACGGCGAGTTGGCATGCACCATCCCCGGGCTTCCCTCGCCGCCCCCTTCAAAGACCGCGATCGCGAAACAGAACGCCAACGACAAGCCCAGAAAGATCCAGAGCTGCGGCTGCCGCGACCAGAAGCGCAGTTCGAAGAGGATGAGGCGGGAGGTCATTCGATCTTGTATGAACACTGATGGACATTGATCGAATGCCATCACAAGGAAATCGTCACATCACCAGACCCGGCCTCCCAATGAGTCAACGCCAGATCAGCCCGTCGCTTCGAGCATTGCATTCTCTACCCCATCACTCCACCTCCACCTTCTTCCGGTTGTCTTCCGCTACGCGATCGAAGAACAGATGATCCGGATCTATAACGGCCGCGAGCGGCTTCTCCGCTACTCGGAAAGTGAAGTTGTTCTCACCGGTCTTCAGGCGAACACGCTGCTGCACCAACGGTATGTCGTTCTTCGACTTGTCCGCTTTCTTGCCGAAAACGGGCCTTCTCTCCAAGGCGATGTCCAGCCAGTCGTTCATGGGCACTTTGGTTTCTCCGCCGATCGAATCAGCGTGCGCCTTCTCAGCGCTCAGCTTCACCGCGACGGTGTATGAGCTGTCCGCGTTCATGGTCGCCGTGGCCTCCAAGACCCGGTTGTCGTAAAGCGTGATGTACCTGAACTGGTCCTCCAACAAATAGGTAAGGCTGTCCGGTGTCACCATGCGGATCCCGCGATACATGTCCAATGCTGTTGGCCAGGGCGGCTCCGCGTAGCCAAAGGAATCCACGAGCGCGCGGAATGCCTTGTTCAGTGTGTCTTCACCTAGGAACTCGCGCATGGAGTAAAGCACCACGCTCGCCTTGTTGTAGTGGATGTAGTTCTGGTTCTCCACGCGCATCAATGGCGTTTCACCCAGATCCTCTGAGCCACGTGCATCCTGGTATTTGTCGCCTTCGTACTTCAAGAACTTCCGCATGTGGGTGCGGCCGTATTCCTTCTCCATCACCATCAGCGCAGAGTACTGCGCCATGCTCTCGCTCAACATGGTGCTGCCCTGCATTTCCGCACCAATAACCTGGTGAGCCCACCATTGGTGCCCCATCTCATGCGCCACCACATAGAACACCATGTCGATGTCTTCGTCCGCGGTAAGATCAGTGATGAAGCCTATGCTCTCGCTGTATGGCATGGTGCCCGGAAAAGCTTGTGCGAAGGTGCCTTGGAAGTTACTGAACTCTATGATGCGCGCCTGCTTCTGAGGATAGGGACCGAAATGCTCGCTGTAATAGGTCAATGACTTGCGCATGGAGTTCAGCATCCGGGGGACGTTCACAGCGTGCTCTTTCTGGTAGTACACCTCAAGGTCAACGCCGTTCCATTTCTCGCGTGCGACTTCATAACGGGCGCTCAGGAACGAATAGAAGTTGAGCGCCTTATGATCGAGTTCGTAACGGAACCAACGCTTGCCTTTCTCCGTCCATTCCTTCTTCAAAGATCCCGGAGCAATGGCGATCTGGTCCGTCGCCGTTCCGATGGTGGTTCGCACATTCACCCAATCGCTGTTCGCCATCAGGTAGTTCTGCATGCGCTGTGCAGAGTCCGCTGTCAACCTGGGCATACGGTCGTTCGGCGGCAGGCCGTACTTGCGCCGATCGGCCCGGTCCTGTATCTCGCCACCGGCGGAGTATCCAATGGACGGTATCAGTTCCATGTTGTTGAAGAAGCTGCCGTTGGCCAACAAGCCGGTGAATCCCGTTCGGTTCTCGATGCCATCCGGCTCCCACCCACCAGTAACCTTCAACTGTATCTCCTCGCCGGCCGTAAGCGGCTGCTTGAGCTTGTACATGCGTTGGTCGAGGTCCTCATCGTTCAGTACCAGCTCCGCATTGGGGATATCGATCACCACCTTCATCCGATGCGGCACGTTGAAGTACAAAGTATCGATCGCCTCATTGCTCTTGTTCTTCAGCACGATGTCAGCGGTGTATTGAATCGCGCGGTTGGCGGGGTCCAGGTCGATGGTATACTCCACATCGGTATAGTGCGGTTGCACCATATGCTCGAAGCGCTTATACGTTTTCTCATATCGAACTTGGTCCTCATCGCTCTGGTCACTTGTTCGGTACGTGTTCAGCACCTTGGTGTTGTAGTAGCCAAAGCCCGCCTTTACCACCCAGCCGACACCGAGCCCTGCGGCGACTGGCCAAGAACTCTTGAAGCGACTCTTCGCCAGATGGGTACGCCAGCGGAAAGCGGTATCGTTTCCGCGCACCACGAAGAGATAGCCAAAGTAGATGAGCAGTGCTGCGAACACAGCCCAATACGCACGGAAGAACAACCAATTCTTCAAGAATGGACCGAAGCCGCTCATATCGGAATACCTAAGCCCCGAAGACCCGTTGAACTGCACCAGGTTGGATTCCACATCGAGCCCGCTCCAACCGAATGCATTCAACACAAAGACCACGATGAACGCGAAGAAACCCAAGTACTTGTTGTTCACCAGGACATGCACGAGCATCGCCAGACACGCCCAAATGATGAATTGGATCGAACTAGGGATGATGAAATAGGTGAGGTAGATCATGGGCTCCAACCGCGAGTATCCATTGAGTAATTGTGTGATCATGCCTGCCATCGTAGCGAAGAGATGTACCACTACGACAACCCCGATCAACGCAGCGAGCTTGGCCAACAGTCCCGTGCGCGTGGCCATGGGCAAGGCGTCCACAATGCCATCGATCTTCGGATCCCGCTCTTTCCACACGAGTTGCCCACCGTAGAAGACGATAATGATCATCAGGTACAACGTGAGCGAACCTTCCATCATGTTCACCACAGCATAGGTGACCGGGTAGCTCGTATTACCGTACATGCTGGTAACGAACGCTAGCGAAGTGAACAGCTGCAACAGCCCCAGCGACATAATGATGATGAACGGCGTGCTCTTCAGGATCCCCTTCAATTCGCTCCGGAAGAGTGTGAAGAACTGCTTTCGTCTCGCGGAACCGCTGAAGTTCATCCTTACTACAGGAATCGCTGTTGAGACGAAGGATGGAGCTGGCAAAGCATCGGGCTGGAGCGCTTTTACCTTCTGCACGCGATCAGTGAAGGAGAACCGGAAATAGCCGACCAGGAACACGATCACCGACACTGAAATCCATATCAACCTGTTCCAAAGAAGAACACCAGTGAATGGAAGGGCCAGCGTGTTCTTGTCCTGTACTGTCCAGTACTTTGTCATCAACCCGATCGAGCTCGGGCCGAACGGATCCAACAAAGCCCCGAGCGTTTCGTTCTCCAGATCACTGGTAAAACTGTCCGATACCGAATAGCCTACGAAGAGTACGATCGCGGTGATGAACGCGGCCATGGTGCTGCGCATGTTCACGGCCACGGCGAACACGATGGCCGCGCTGAACAGCACGTTGGGCAGGCCAAGGATGGCGAAAGCTCTCAGGTGATGGACCATGTCGTTCGGCCCCACTTGTGCAGCGTCCAACCACCACATATGGCTGCCGATCACAACGCCGAGGGACAAACCCAACAATGGCAGAGAAGCGACGAAGGTGCTACCGAGGAACTTGCCGACCAGGTAGCTGAAGCGCGAAACGGGTGTGGAGAAAATGATCTGTGCGGTATTGCTTGCAAAATCCCGGATCGCGGTACCGTTCACGAACGCCGTCACCGCCAGCAGTCCGATGAAGGACATCACCGCGTACATGAGGTACACGATATAAGGAGCGTTTTTGAAGGTGTTCCCGCCACCCCCCATGCTGAAATTCGGCAAGCAGACAAAGCCGAAACCGAACACGCCGAACACCACGAAGAAGATGTACACCATCGGTTGCCGCAACCAGTAGCGCAGCTCGAAGAGGAAGAATCGGAAGATCATGCGTCCGCGGGTGCTTGGTTGCTCGCATGGATGAATCCGAAGAAGACATCCTCCAAGCTAGGCTCGGCTGATGCGAAGCCCTCTCCGGGCGCGCTATCGCTGAGCAGATGAATGATGGGTTTGCCGGCCACCAGCTTGTTACTGATCAGCTTGCCGCTTTTCGCAAACCCGTCCAGTTCGCTTTTGGCAATACTCTTCTCCCAAACTTTGCCCTTCATATCGCTCAGTGCATTGTCTGGTGGACCGGCATAGAGCAACTTGCCCTTGTTGATGATGGCCATGTTACCGCAGAGTTCCTGCACGTCCTGCACAATGTGCGTGCTGAGGATCACCACCACGTTCTCACCGATCTCCGTGAGCAGATTGTAGAAGCGATTGCGTTCACCGGGATCCAGGCCCGCTGTTGGTTCATCCACGATGATGAGCTTGGGTTCGCCGATCAACGATTGTGCAATTCCAAAGCGCTGCTTCATGCCGCCACTGAACCCGCTGAGACGACGCTTGCGTTGTTCCCACAAGTTCACTCGTTGGAGAAGAGCCTCTACCAACCCCTTTCGCTCGCCTTTGTTGGTCACACCTTTCAGCAACGCGATGTGGTCGAGCATTTCATAGGCGCTCACGCGCGGGTACACACCGAATTCCTGCGGCAGGTAGCCCAACACTTTCCGCACCTCGTGCTTCTGCTTGAGCACATCGATATCGCCCAGCATGGCCGTGCCAGCATCCGCCTCTTGCAGCGTGGCCAGGATGCGCATGAGCGTACTCTTGCCCGCACCGTTCGGCCCGAGCAATCCGAACATGCCGGTGGGGATGGTCAGACTGACGTTGTCCAGCGCCTTTACGCCGTTGCCATATGTTTTGCTAAGGCCGTTGATGACGAGTTGCATGTGGGGTTCTTTTTGAAGCGGCGGCAAGATGGTTCACAGTCGCCGAAGTGTTGATGCGATCACATGAGCGGGAAAGGATCGGGGTTAGTGGAGACTTGATCACAGCTTCGCACGCTTGATGTTTTAGTAATCAGCACTGTTGTCACATAATCCGATCAAGGCTTCCATCGGTCCACATTTCCATGCATGAGCCAACAAGGCAACCGCATGAGCCTCAGTACGGTCATAGAACTACATTTCCGGTATCATGCGCATCATCACTATCGCTCTCTCTTTTTTATTGGTCACATTGGGCCAAGCCCAACAAGTGGACTGGCTCACCAGTGCACCCATGGCCTACACCAGCAATCCCTCAATGCCAGACCAGGTGTTGGTCTCCGCTCCAGGATTCCTCGTGGGCATGAGGCAATCGAGCGGTGTGTTCATCTATGGACAGACCGTTTACGGCGGGGCCGTGCTAGAGCGGATAGACCCAGCCAATGGCGCTCCGCTGTGGTCATGTTCCCTCTTCGACTCTGTGAGCGTAGGATCGGCGGCCGTATCAGCGGATGGTATCGCCTATTTCGCCGGCCGCTTCATGGGTACGTTGGGCTTGTGCGATGGTTCCATCCTGAGCGCTGTCCCGGGCCAACCGCAATGGTACGAGAATCTGTTCCTGATAGCTGTGGACCTGAACAATGGCTTGTTTTTGTGGTCACGTAACCTCTCGCTCGTTCACGACCAGGCAACGTCCGTCGCTTCCATGGCCATCGATCCACAAGGCCGATTGTGGTATGGTGTTTCAGAATGGGGTGTTGGCAAAGTCGTGCGCGTTGATGATCAGGGTAACGACGTGGAAACGCGGATCATCGATGGCGTTCGCGTCATGGGTACCATCGACTTCGATCCCTGGGGTGGCCTTTACGTGAGCGGTTCTGCGGACAATAGTGGTTTCGCATTCGGCGGACAGGCTTATCAGAATTACGGCACCACGGGTTACTCCATGTTCGTGCTGCGCTACAAGCCCGATGGCACGGCCGGGTTCGCCCAGTTCGCCGATGATGTCACCTTCCAGAACCCGACCGTCGTTGCGACCACCGACGGCCACGCCTACCTGGCTGGCGACCTGCTGGACAGCACCAGTTGGGGCGGCATTCATTTCAATGGCCCTGATTGGGTGAGCGCCGTATTCCTCACAGAACTGGATAGTACCGGCCAGTTCCTTTGGGGTGTAGAGAGCGACCCAGCTGGCGGCACGTTGACCGGAGATATTTTTCGCGCCAAGGGACCGTGCATCGACGTGGACGCATCGAACAACGTGTACCTGATGGGCGCAATGCGCGGCATTATTGATTGGGGCAGTGGTGTAGTGAGCAATGGCATTACGATCGGTGCACAAACAATGACCATCGTGGCCTTCGCACAAAGCGGCACACCGCAATGGGCCGCTACCAGCCAACCCACTGGCTTCTTCAGCGAAGCGCGCACACTCACCGTTACGGCCGAACCGAACATTGTTCACTTTGCCGGACACCTCAACACCGGCTTTACCTTCCTGCAGCAAAGCACCAATACCGGTGGTGCACAAGCGGCGATGGTGGGGCGGCTCGATGGTCTTTCCACGGGAGTGAACGATGTGGCAATGGAACAAGGCCTTGCGCTTTGGCCCAGCCCAGCGGCAGATGTGCTGTACGTCGAAGTGGAAGGAACCGCAACGCGGCCTGCCACTCTGCTCAATAGCGCAGGACAGCTGGTACGAAGCGTGGCGCTTTCCACCGGCCGGAACACACTTGATGTAAGCTCACTCCCTTCGGGCCTGTATGTGATCCGCATGGCGGATGGTCGGTCGCTGCGCTTGGTGAAAGAATAGGATCACGTCCGCCTGTTCGCCAGCAACACCGGTGCCTGTCCATCGAAGGGATTATCCATTCGTCCGATGCTTTTCGCCTCCATGCCGCTGGCGCGCATCACGGTGCGATCACCGAAACGCTTGCGCACTTTGTCCATGGCTTGGTATAGGCTCATCGCTTCTTCGGTATCCGTGAACGCATCCATCTGGTGGCCACCGCCCACGAGGTTGCTGAAGCGCACGCCGATGAGGCGGATCCGCTGCCTGCGATCATAGAGCGCGCGGAACAGATCGTGGATGATCGGCAGGATGATGTGATCGCACGCGGTGTAGCCGATGCGCAGCTGCCGCATGTGCGTGTTCATGTCAGCGTAGCGGATCTTCACGGCCACGCAGCTCGTGAGCTTCTCGCCTTTGCGCAATTGGAAGGCGAGACTTTCCGCCATCGCCGTTAGCAAGCCGCGCAACTTCACCACATCGATGGTGTCGCGCTCGAAGGTGCGTTCGGTGCTGATGCTCTTGCGCTCGTGCCACGCGATCACCGGACTGTCGTCGATGCCGTTCGCTTTGCGCCAGAGCACGGGGCCGTGTTCGCCGAGCAACCGCTGCATCAGATCGATCGGCAGCTCTTGCATCGTTTCGATCTTCGCTACACCCATGCTCCGCAACAAGTGCGCGGTCTTCTCCCCTACCCCCGGAATGCGTTCGATGGGCATGGGCGCGAGAAAAGGTTTCTCCGTGCCACGTGGGACTTCGATCTGGCTTCCGTGCTGTTTGCCTTCGCCCGTGGCCACCTTGCTCACCGTCTTGTTGATGCTGAGCCCGAAGCTGTTCGGCAAACCGCTCTGCTTGATGATGTGCTGGCGCAATTCTGTAGCGAGCTTCCAACTGCCGAAGAACTTGTCCGTACCCGTGAAGTCCACGTAGAACTCATCCACGCTGGTCTTCTCGAAGAGCGGCACTTTCTCGCGGATCATCTCCGTTACCTCGTCGCTCTTCTTCAGGTACTCGCCGCTGTTTCCGCGCAGGATCACCGCTTCGGGGCACAACTGCTTCGCCATGCGCATGGGCATCGCGCTGCGGATCCCGAATTTCCGCGCTTCATAGCTGCAACTGGCCACCACACCGCGATCACTGTCGCTGCCGATGAGCACCGGCACACCGATGAGCTTCGGCTCGTGCAGGCGCTCCACCGAAACGAAGAACGTGTCGAGGTCGAGGTGGAGGATCTGCCGTTCGACAGACAAGTTGGTGCGTTCCATACGGGTAATTACAGATCGCTTCGGCCGAAGACGTCCTCGCGATTACGGTCAACGTAGATCGACGGCTTTCGTGTCGATCCGCTGGGCTATAAGTTAAGTGGAGAACCCACGTCCCCCTGCGTTAATAATCAACACTGATGATCCCCGCCGACCGGAGAGTGCGATCTTCGCATTTATGAGATCGCATACGTGGATGGTGGGTGCAGGCCTTTTCGCCTTGTTCGCCGTGATGTCATCGAACGCCTGCAAGCATGGCCAATGCGACATAGGTCCGGACAGTAAACGCGGTGGATCACGCAGCCACAATGCAGGAAAGAACTGCCAAAGCTGTCATCTTGCTGACGGCCCGGGCGAAGGATGTTGGGAGGTAGCCGGTACAGCTTATGACAGTCTTAGCGGCGGTATTTCGGCCGATGTGGTAGTGCGCCTCTACACCCAACCCAACGATAGTGGCGAACTGAAACTCACCTTGGAAGGTGATGCGCTGGGGAACTTCTACACCTCAGCGGATCCAGGCCTTGGTAGCGGGCTCTACCCCACCGTTACCACGGCGAATGGGCACACAAGCCGCATGCAAGGGCGCATTACAAAAGGCGCTTGCAACAGTTGCCACGGTGTAACCACCGAAAAGATCAGGGTACACTGAGCGCAGTGTTGATCACTTCAACTGTGCCCACCCAGGTGTGTGGGCACCCTCGGTCCTTCCGGGGAGTTGAAAAATCATCCGAACGGATGACCTTCTGGCTTCGACGAATGATCTAATTTCGTCGACGTATAAAAAAGCACCCATGGCCTGTCTTCTTCCCGGCCGCTCGAACCGGCGTATCCTCAGCACCTTGGGGCTTGGCGCTCTTACATGTGTACTCTCCGCGCAGAACGTCGATGTGGGGCTCTATCCAACAGCGGTACCCGACAGCTTCGAGGTGCGTTGGGTAAGTCCGGGTGGTTTCCACACAGGCATCGTGAACATGACCTTCACGTTGCGATGGGATGCCAGCGCCGGTGGTACGCTGAACAACAGCGACGTGAGACAGGGATGCGACCTACAGGTCCTGAACTTCGGTGGGGTGACCGTAGATGGCGACTATGCCTACGCGGTATTCAATGTACTGTCGCTACATCCATTGGGCGAGGAATGCGCGATCACAGGTACGCCTTCGGTGTTATGCGGCATTCGCATTCGACAATTGAGCGGATGCAGGCGGGTGATGATCTCCAACGATGGGCACACCTGGTTGAACAATGGCGGTTACTTCATTTCCGTCGGAGGGATCGAGCAAACAGGAGAAATCCTCACAGGCCCCTTGATCACCGGCGACTGCCCGCCTTGCGAAGCACCGGTGATCACCAGCGCGACGGCGACCGCTGTGAGCGGCAACTGCTACTATGGCGAGATCGTGTTCTCTGCTGAAGCCACAGGATCGGACCCAGGGTATGTATGGATCTATGGAACTTGCTGCAACGCGGTCGCTACAACTGCACAAGCCACATACGAGGGACCATTTGAGACGTACATACTCGTCGTGTATAACGCCTGTGGGTCACAGCTCTTGGATGTGGACACTGAACTGGCTGTAGACACCAACTGCATCCCACCAGTGATCACCTCGTTCACAGCGAATGCGACGGGGTGTTTCACGGATCCCCTGAGCCTGGACGCTGAAGTGGAAAATGTTTCGTGCGGCACGCAGTATTCATGGCAAGATCCCGAAGCCCAAGTGGAGTTGACGGAGCAAGCGCATGCATCCTTTCCCATTGCTATTGAAGGCGATTACTCATTGATCGTTCAGAACGCATGCGGTGCAGATACCGCTACCGTGGCCTACTTACCGGATACTGCTGGGTGCGTGCCACCGGAGATCTCTGGCATCACCTACAGCGGAATCGGATGTGCGAACGACCCGCTCATTTTGACAGCAACAGTGGACAATGGTGGCGAATGCCTGCAATATGCATGGAGCGGACCGCAGGGTGCGCTCGGTACCACCCCAACGGCCACTGTCTCTGGTACGATATCGGGCATCTACCAACTCGCGATCACCAATGCCTGTGGCAGCGATACCCTGTTGTTGCCGATAACCTTGGATACCACCGGATGCGTTCCTCCGGACATACTGAGCATTTCCCAATCTGGTAGCGGATGCAACTCGTTCTGGGTCCTGTCCACCACAATGGCGGACAATAGCACGTGCCCCTATTTCACTTGGACGGCTCCTGTCGATGTCCCTGACGGAGCCAACGTGACGGTTCTCAACCCATTGCCGGGCACCTATGAACTGACAGCTACGAACGCGTGCGGAAGTGACACCTATCAGGTACAGTACGAGACGGTGGACACGTTGTTTCCCCTGATCCTCGGGATCACGGGCGATACGATACTTTGCGAAGGGGAACCATTGTCATTGACCGCTCAGGTGAATGATACCTCCGGATCGGTCGTATTCACTTGGAGCAGCCTCAACCTGTGGCCTCCGCTCGATCTGCCTGATGGCGCCCCGCACACCACCCATCCGCAACCGAATAATACTGGGATCCAACTCATAATGACCAACCCTTGCGGCACCACGTGGTTCCATGTCGAGATCACTGTGGTCGATTCCACGTCCTGGTGGGAACCCAGTGTTTGTGGCAACCAAACCCCGCTCGACCTCGAAGTCTATCTGCAGGACTATGTTCCCGGGGGAACATGGATGTTCAATGGTTCGGTCCATTCCGGCACCTTTGATCCGGCGCTCGATAGCACGGGCACCTTCTACTACCAGGACCCCAGCGCTGCCAACTGTCCGGACGTTGCTTTGATCGTTACCGA
>JANNYL010000199.1:0-4209 GCA_031410075.1 Flavobacteriales bacterium | reverse complement strand
GTGCAAGTGCCTCGGAATAGCGACCGTTCCCTCGAAGCACATCGGCGTAATCGAGCATATCCGCTCCGCTCAGCGGCCCCATATTGGCCATCTGCTTGTAAGCCGCTTCGGCTTTCAGCGGCTCTTCCATTCGCTTGTACGCGAAGGCGAGCCTGCGATAGTCGTCGGCCGTGCCCTTGCCACTCGTGGTGATATCCTCATAGATAGCCGCCATCTTGGGATAATCGAACATCGAGGCCGCATCCTCGGCCATGCGCTGCTTCAGCTTCTGGCCGTTCGATACCGCTGGTATCAGCATAAGCACTGCCAGGAGCCAGGACAAAGGCAACGTGGCCAGTCGTAATGATCGTCGCCCGATCGACAACTGCCAGCGGCTGGTTGCTGACGTGTTAAAGGAAGTATGCGTGGATCCCATTGATCAGAAATAACGCGGTGAACGGATGCCTTTCAGTTTGTTACCGAACTCGAAGCCGAGCATGAACTCATGTGACCCTCCGCTTTGCTTGTTCATCACCGAGACCGGATAATCATAAGAGTAGCCGACACTCAGGTCGTTGGTGATGTGGTACTGTGCCAACAAGCCCACCGCGTCGGTATGTCGATACATGGCACCCAACCAGAATTTCTCATAGAACAGGAAATTCGCGGAGAGGTCGAAACTCAATGGTGCACCTTGAACGGCCTTGATCAGGTAGGTGGGTTTGAACTTGAGGTAGTTGTTCAGGTCGAAAACATACCCGCCCGAAAAGAACCAGTGCGCGCGTTGGCCCGCTTGGAAGGCGAGTGTGCTGAGCGAGTCGGCGAACGTGACGTTCTCGAAAAGTTTGGTGCTCAACAACTTCGGCGTGCTGATACCGATATAGTGCCTGTCCCCGTACCACATAACACCGAAGCCGAACTGGGGATCGAGTTTCTGCTGTACGTTCTGTTGGAACACCTGATCGTTCGGTTGCAATGGGTTCAGCTCCGCGAACTTCCCTTGGAACAAATTCATGCCGCCTTTGATGCCGAACGAAAGCTTTGTGTTGTGTGTCAGGAACATGCGGTACGCCGCATCCACCATGAAACCATACTGCGTTACCGGGCCATGCTCATCGCGCATGATGGTACCACCCAAAGCGAAGCTCTCGTTGATGACCGGACTATGCACCGTGAGGGTTTGTGTAACGGGCGCACCGGCAAAGCCCACCCATTGATGGCGGCTCAGGCCTTTGAGGCTCACGCGTTCGGCACTTCCTGCGTAGGCCGGGTTCAACGCCAACATGTTGAACATGTATTGCGTGAACTGCGGATCCTGCTGCGCGTGTGCGAGTCGTGGCAGTAGCGCTATCGCGGCGATCGCGATCGTGATCTTGGTTCGGGTCCTGTGCTTCATGGTTGAGATTCGTTGAGGATGAGCCCCGGTGCATTATCCGGAGCTGTTCCCGCAGAGATTCTAGCGCTTCAGGTATATGTATCCGGTGTATGCCTCTTTATCGTTGCCGAGATCGAGGATGTAGTAGTAGGTGCTTTCAGGGAGGTCTTCGCCCCAATTCAAGCTGTTCTCGCTGCGGCCATCCCAGTTGTTGTTGTACGGATTGCGATCAAGCACGATGCTGCCCCATCGATTGAATACCTGGAGCGTGTTCTCTGGATAGAATTCCAATCCCTCGATCACATATGTGTCATTCACACCATCCCCGTTCGGGCTGAACGCATCCGGGATCGTAAGCTCCGTGCAGTCGTTCACTGTGATGACGCAACTATCCGCCGTATTCCCGCAAGCACCATTGCTCACCGACCAGAGGAAGATGTTCGAGCCAACAACAAGCTGATCCACTATCGTAGCAGGATCGGTCGCTGTGTTGATGTTACCGGTTCCACTCAACAGCACCCATGAGGCAATGGCTGTTTCACTTACCAGTTCAACCGCGGCCATCTGGGTCTGTGTGGTGTCTTGACAGAACGCCTGATCAGGACCAGCATCAGCAGGAAGCTCGTTGGCATCGAACACGGCGACTTCTACTTCATCACTGCTCGTTCCGCAAGCTCCGTTATCGATGCTCCAAGAGAATACGCTGGTCCCGAACCCGATATCGCTAATGGTGGTGTTGGGGTCGTTCGCGTTCGCTATGGTTCCTGTGCCGCTCACCAGCTGCCACACACCCACTGCAGGGAATGCCGGTGTGGAAGCGGACATATTCACGGTGGCGGTTCCAGGTTCACATAAATTCTGGTCGTCACCAGCATCCGCATTACCAGCAGTGCCATCGAAGACCTGTACCGTCACCGTGTCGCTCGTAATGCCATTCGCACATGGGCCATTGCTCAAGGTCCAGACAAGGACTGTTTCGCCAGTGACCAGTCCTGTGATCGAGGAGGTTGGAGACGTCGCGTCGCTCAATACGCCGCTACCACTGAGAATTGACCAAACACCGGTTGCGGGGAAGATGGGTGCATTGCCTGTGAGCGTGGTACTGCTCGAAGCACACAGCTCCTGATCCGCACCAGCATTCGCATCAGGTGATGCCGCGTTGTAGATGGTGATGGTCACCTCATCGCTGGAATTGCCACATGGCCCGTTGCTGATGCTCCAAGCGAACACGCTTACACCAATATCCAGGTCGGTTATTGAGGTTGTGGGGCTTGAAGGGTCGGCGATGGTTCCTGTGCCGCTCACCAAACTCCATGAACCCGTTCCAGGGAATACCGGTACACTGCCGGCCATGTTGATGGTATTGGGCTGTGTAGGCAAGCAAAGTGATAGATCAGGACCTGCGTTCGCAGCCGGGGCCGTGTTGTCGAAGACCTCCACCGTAAGCGTATCCGTGGTAGTTCCGCAAGCTCCGTTGTCGATCGTCCACACGAATATGTTCTCGCCAACAGGAATGCTCGCGATCACGGTTAGTGGGTCACCGGCGTTCGTTACTGTGCCACCACCGCTAACGATCGTCCAATTCCCAGTGCCGGGGAAGGTGGCGCTGTTACCAGCCATGGTCGCACTGGTGTTCGGGGTACATAGTTGCTGATCCGGGCCAGCTGCAGCAGGCGCCGCGGTGCTGTCGAACACCGCTATTGTCAGCGTATCGTGTGTGGGTGGGCCGAACCCGCACTGCCCGTTGTACACGAGCCAATCGAACGTATTGATACCGATCGTAAGGCCTGTGATCAATGTAGCAGGGTCGTGGATGTCCGCAATATCGCCTGTGCCCGTTATCAGCGTCCAGGTGCCTTCACCCGGGAAGCTCGGAACCAAGGCTTGCGTAACCGTGAACGTATCCGGCGTGCACAATTCCTGATCAGGTCCAGCATCCGCAACAGGCGCCATTGGATCGTAGACGAAGATGTCCACTGTATCCGTAAGCAGTCCATTGTTCGGGCACGGACCCAGGTCGAGTGTCCAAACCAGCGTGGTTATTCCAACGGCCAATCCGTTCACAACAGAAGTAGGATCCGACGGATCAACGACCGTTCCAACACCACCTACCACGCTCCAAGTGCCGGTTGCTGGCAGCAGTGGAGTTTCTGCCTGCATCTGCACGAACGTGAGCGGTATACACGTCTCCAGATCGGGTCCAGCATTCGGTGCATTGGTGCTATCGCTATACAGGATCACCGTCATCGTGTCGCTCGTGATCGCGTTCGGACAAGGTCCATTGCTGGTGGTCCAGGCGAACGTGTTCGTGCCGATCGTAAGGCCAACCACTTTCGAGTTGGGGTCGTTCACGTCAGCGAAAAGGCCTGCGCCTTCCACCAACGTCCATATGCCCGAAGCCGGGAATGTGGGTGTGTTACCTGCCAGGAATATGCTGTCCTGCGGTGTACAGAGTTCTACATCGGGGCCTGCGTTCGCTGGCAGATTGAACTCGTCGAAGATGAATATGCTCACGCTGTCGTTACTGATACCGCATACGCCGTTCTCGAGTGTCCACACCAGGATGTTCTCACCGACCGGCAGGCCATCCACGGCCGTTGTGGGACTTGTCGCATCCGTGAAGTTCGCTGCGCCTTGGAACACACTCCACACACCACTTCCTGGTGCGGTGGGGTTGTTGCCCGCCAGCACCGTGCTTGTGTTCGGTGTACACTGCTCCTGATCAGGACCAGCAGCGGCGGGTGGTGAGTTGAGGTCGAAGAGTTCGATCGTTACTTGATCGGTGGTGATGCCATTGGCACACGGGCCATTGCTCACGGTCCAGACCAGATCCAGGATGCCGATCCCGATGTTCG
>JANNYL010000198.1:0-1680 GCA_031410075.1 Flavobacteriales bacterium | reverse complement strand
CACATCTTGGCTGCCACTCTGTTTGAACTCCCAAGTCAGCTTGCCGATATCGATCTTGCTCGGTGCCAGGTCCGCACCCAAGAGCGCACGGGCCACATTCGCTGCGGCGAACACGTCAATAGGCTTCTGAACCACATTTTTGGAGTAGTTGAACAAGTTCAACACTTCACTACCGCTGATATCCAGCAGGTGGTTCCGGAAAAAGACCAGCTCTACGCCTTTGGCGTACATCAACTGCCCTACAGAATTCATCAGGTCGACAGCGGCTTTTTCGCGGTCTACGTAGTCTCTTAACCCGGCCTCATAACCGGCCTTGGCTTCAGCGGTCTCCATGATAGTTATTTAAGGAATGGTGCGTTCCTACGGAAGATGTATCAACCGAGATACGCCTTCAACAACTTACTACGGCTGGTATGGCGCAAGCGGCGAATGGCCTTCTCCTTGATCTGACGCACGCGCTCGCGGGTCAGGTCGAATTTCGCACCGATCTCTTCCAAGGTAAGACCGTGGTTGATGTTGATGCCAAAGAAGAGCTTCACTACATCACGCTCGCGCTCCGTCAGGGTGCACAGGGCACGGTCGATCTCTTTGGAAAGGCTCTCGTTGATGAGCATCCTGTCCGCAGGGGCACTGTCGTTGTTCGGCAGCACGTCCAACAGGCTGTTGCTCTCGCCTTCAACGAAGGGAGCATCCATGCTGATGTGTCGACCGCTCACCTTCATGGTATCTGCCACCTTTTCAGGGGGGAGATCAAGCAGGGTGGCCAATTCATCCGCACTTGGCGGGCGCTCGAACTCCTGCTCGAGTTTCGCAAATGCTTTGTTGATCTTGTTCAGGGAACCTACCTGGTTCAATGGCAAACGCACAATACGGCTCTGTTCGGCCAATGCCTGCAAAATGCTTTGACGGATCCACCACACTGCATAGCTGATGAACTTGAAGCCGCGTGTTTCATCGAAGCGCTGTGCCGCTTTTATAAGGCCCAAGTTCCCTTCGTTGATAAGATCCGGAAGGCTGAGGCCCTGATTCTGGTACTGTTTCGCTACGGAAACAACGAAGCGGAGGTTGGCTTTCACCAATTTCTCCAAGGCTGTCCCGTCCCCTTGCTTGATGCGCCGGGCCAGTTCCACCTCCATCTCAGCATTTATCAATCCCTCTTTGCCGATCTCCTGCAAGTACTTGTCCAGCGACTGGCTCTCGCGATTGGTGATCGACTTGGTGATCTTCAGTTGGCGCATCCTGCTTGTCACGGGCGGCTGGGGGTATTAATGGGTTAGAGTGGGTCTGGTTTCTAAAGACACCCGAGCAACGAACTGGTCACGTCCGTTGATTCGGGCGCCGAAGGTACGACCCCCCGATCGAACCGAACAAGTCGGACAACCGGGGGGCGCACTTCGCACGGAGACATGTGATCACTGGGCCTTTCAAACGCCCAGTCCGTAATAGGCCCGCTGGCCATTGGGGTAAACCCCCTCGATGAGCACACCACCACGTTTCTCCTCGAGGGCCTGCAGGACGTCTTTCGGCTCACGCACCCGTACATCGTCGATCTTGGTGATCACGAACCCTTCGCGGATACCTGCGCTGCGCAGCTTGCCACCGTTGATGTTCACCACTTTCACACCATTCCCGATCCGCAAGGCTTTGAGTTCCTCCGCACTGGCGGTTTTCTTTTCAGCC
>JANNYL010000197.1:0-1667 GCA_031410075.1 Flavobacteriales bacterium | reverse complement strand
TGTGTGTACGAAAAGATCGACCGGGTGTCTCTTGTACCACTCCAGCACTTCTGCGTGCGGTATTCGTCCCATCAGGTTCACGCGAATATTGGGTGGTAGAATAGCGATGATCTTTTCTAATCCATCGCGCTCAGGTCCGTCGCCGAAGTGTGTCCACTCCACTGGAATGTCCAATAGACGAAGCGCTTCAGCAAGAAGATGCACCCGTTTGATCGGTATGAGGTTGGCAACCGATACGATGCGCATAATCGGTGACGGTTCCCAGGGTGCCAGTCCATGATCCACCGTTCCTAAAGGCGAGTATTCGAACGTGCCGATGTGCTCGGGGTATTGCCTTTCCAGATAATCGAGCCCGGTTCGGGAGGTCACGAAGATCCGCTCGATGTGGCCCAATTGGAACTGGCGGAATGGTGGCCAGTTGTCAGGATTTCGTTCCGCATAGAGATCGAAACCCTGCATTCGGCCGAAGAACCGAACACGCGGATCGGAGGCTTTCCAAAGACCGAGTACAGTGGCCCAATCGGCGGTCCAAAAGGAATACAGAACAACCCGTTCGGGATCGAATTTCGGGAATAGCGTGGTGCTAAGGAATTGAAATCGTTCCAGTGCATGGCGCGATTGGCTCCGCACCGCCGGCCATTGTTTGCGCAGCACCGATGGAGACGGCGAAGATGCACGAACGCTCTTCACCAAGTCTTGCCAGATCTTCCAATATCGGAGGATCGTGACCGGGCCGGCAGGTTTGAAAGGTTCAGGCAGCACTTGTCTGACAACCGCGTTCGCCGGCATTTCACGCGGTTCGCCCTCTACAACCAGAGGCATCACAACGACACGCTGGAACCGCTTACAGAGAAAAGGCAATTCAGTTCCGATAAACGTTTCGCCGCTGCCGTATGGAAAGCGCATGGTGAACAGCCACAGCTCCTTGCCCTTGGGTTCGTTCATCTGCAAACCGTGCTCTTTCATTCGCTTTTCATTCTGCCAAACAACATGTTCAGCCGATACTTCGCCAAGTACATCAGTCGATCGGCGGGCCATGAATCGCTCGCGCGCAAATGTTCCAGTGCCACACCGGCGCCAAATTGGGGTAAGTAGTGGAAGAGGCCACTCCAGGCTTTCTTCAGCCGGTTGGTCAGGGCAGGTTCAGGGAACATGCCTGCCTTACTGTTCCATTCGATCAACCGTTGCTGCCATTCGAGCAATGCATGTATGCGCTCCTTCGTGGGGCGGAGCTTGAAGAGGTACATGCTCATCATGTGCAGCTCGATGTCCTCTTGCGTATGCGGTATTCCGAAGAAGGTGAACACTTCCCGGATCAAATGATCGTAGTCTCCGAAGCGATCGCGGCCCTGGCTGATGTTGTTCTCATGCCGCCGATATAGGGTGATGGGCCGGTCGAGGCTGCCGAAGCGTGTGTGCTTACCTACACGGATCCAGAAGAGCCAGTCCTCACCGAAGCGCGGCCAATCATTGCCGTAGCGCAAGTGGTGCTCTTCCAGTACGCTGCGCCGCATGATACTGGCTGGTTGCGAAACAGGAACCCCGAAGAGTTGCTGTGCCATGCAGTCTTCGTTGGTAACGGGGAATGGCCATATGGTTTCTCGTTGACCGAAGAGGCGCAAATGACCACCGCTCGCGCCCACGTCAGGGTGTTGATCGAGGTAGGC
>JANNYL010000196.1:0-5504 GCA_031410075.1 Flavobacteriales bacterium | reverse complement strand
CAACTACAGCGAACCTGAAATGCTCGTCCTGCACCCAGCAGTCGATGAAAAGGATTCCAGCCAGATCAAACTGGGCCAGCCAACCGTCAGCAAGGATGATGGTGTGTTGGTGTTCTCCAGCAATCAGAAAGGTGGCCGCGGTGGAAAGGACCTATGGATGGTGCGCTTGGACAAGGACGGCAAGCCAACCGGTACCCCAAGCAATTTGGGTAACGAGATCAATACGCCCAAGGACGATATGTTCCCCTTCCTGAGGAACAATGGCAATTTGTATTTCAGCAGTGACGGACAACAGGGCATGGGAGGTATGGACATCTTCATGGCTGAGAAGACGGGAGACAACGCATGGGGACACATCGAGAATATGAAGAGCCCGCTCAATAGCAGTGGTGACGACTTCAGTATTGTGTTCGATCACGACGAAGAGAAGGGCTACTTCACCAGTAATCGTGCTGGCGGTAAGGGTCAGGACGACATCTGGCGCTTCATGATGCCGAACCTCGTGTTCGCATTGCAGGGAACGGTTTACGACAAAGCAACTGGCAGCCCGCTGCCGGACGCCAAATTGGAAGTGGTGGGTACGGATGGAAGCAGCTTCAGCTCCATGGCCGATGCCAATGGTGGATTCAACTTCGCTGAGAACGGCAAGGACCGTTATATCAAGGAGAACACGAGCTACACCGTCCGTGTCAGCAAGGAGAATTACCTGGTCGTAAATGACCAGATCACAACGGTTGGTTTGAACGAGAGCACCACGTTCGCCAAGGAATACTACTTGCAGCCAGCTGCCAAGGGCGTTGTGATCAAGTTGCCCGAAGTGCAGTACGACCTCGGCAAGTTCGATCTCCGTCCAGAAGGCAAAGACTCCTTGGAGACCCTTTATCTGACACTGACGGAAAACCCAACGATCATCATTGAACTCGCGGCCCACACGGATAGCCGTGACTCGGACAAGCGTAACCTGACATTGTCACAGAACCGTGCCCAGAGCTGCGTGAACTATCTCGTCAGCAAAGGCATCGATCCAGTGCGCATGATCGCCAAGGGTTACGGCGAGACGAAGCTTCGCATCAGCGATGCTGAGATCAAAGCGATGAAGACCAAGGAAGAGCAGGAGGCCGCTCACCAAAGCAATCGCCGCACGGAATTCAGTGTGCTCAGCTTCGACTACGTTCCTAAGGAAGGCGCACCGATCGTTCCTCCCCAGAATTAGTGATCAACTTGGAAAAGAGCATCCGCCGCACGGTGGGTGCTCTTTTCTTTTTTCCATGAACCCCACCGACCGTTACGCCCAGCGCGGCGTCAGTAGTGCAAAGGAGGATGTTCACAAGGCCATCGCCTCGTTGAACAAGGGCCTTTTTCCAAAAGCGTTCTGCAAGGTCGTTGCGGATGATCTCACGGGAAGTGTGGATCATTGTTTGGTGATGCATGCCGATGGTGCCGGTACGAAAAGCTCATTGGCGTATGCGTATTGGAAAGAAACGGGTGATATAAGCGTGTGGCATGGCATCGCGCAAGATGCGGTGGTGATGAACCTCGATGACCTGCTCTGCGTGGGTGTTACGGATGGCATCCTGCTCAGCAGCACTATCGGGCGCAACAAGCGATTGATCCCTGGCGAGGTGATCGCCGCGATCATCGAAGGCACCGAATTGTTCTTGGAGAAAATGCGTGGGCTTGGGATCGGCATTCACAGCACAGGCGGCGAAACCGCCGATGTTGGTGATCTGGTGCGTACGGTGATCGTTGACAGCACGGTTGTCGCTCGAATGAAGCGTACGGACGTGATCGACAATGCACGGATCCAGGCGGATGATGTGATCGTTGGCCTTGCGAGTTCTGGGCAGGCGACCTACGAGATCGCGTACAATTCAGGCATCGGTAGCAATGGCCTCACCAGCGCCCGGCATGATGTCTTCAATAAAACAGTAGCCAAGGCCTTCCCCGAAACCTACGACCCAGGTGTGCCGGAAACCCTTGTCTACAGTGGTCAAGCCCAATTGACCGACCCCCTCGAAGACACACCGCTCGATCTGGGTAAAGCCGTCTTGTCTCCCACGCGCACGTACGCACCTGTTATTCGGGAAGTGCTTGCCAAGATGCGCGGCGACATTCATGGCATGGTGCATTGCAGTGGAGGAGCACAAACCAAAGTCCTGCATTTCATTGGTGATCTGCGAGTGATCAAGGACAATCTCTTCCCGGTTCCACCGCTTTTCGCTGCTATACAGCGCATGAGCGGCACTAACTGGCAGGAGATGTACAAGGTCTTCAATATGGGTCACCGTATGGAGCTTTATTTACCACAGAAGAGGGCCCAAGAGGTCATTGCCATCAGCAGGTCTTTCGGAATCGATGCACAGGTCATTGGCCGCGTGCAAGCATCAGCCAGCAAGGAAGTTGTGATCAGATCGTCTAGCGGAGAATTCCGATATACATCATGATCGAGCTTTTTGCATTCATGTTGCGGGCATTCAGCAATGGAAGACTCGTCAGTTATCCGTGTTCATTCGTGGTTGAGTTCAAATGAGCGACCTACTCGAAAAACTTTCCTCCATCCACG
This sequence comes from Flavobacteriales bacterium, assembly GCA_031410075.1. GTDB lineage: Bacteria > Bacteroidota > Bacteroidia > Flavobacteriales_F > PHOS-HE28 > PHOS-HE28. Next base: position 2,941 of record JANNYL010000196.1, on the reverse strand, counting down.
ACCGCCGTGTGGAAGTGAGCAAAAGCCTCGCTGACCCAAGCGTAATTGCCGATCAAAAGCGTTTCGTTCAACTCAATCGAGAGTATCGTGATCTGGCCCCCATCGAGGAGGCCTACTTCCGCTACAAGCGCACCTTCGAGCAATTGCAAGGGGCGAAAGAAATGATCCGTTCCGAAAAGGATGCGGACATGATCGAAATGGCCCGTGCCGAACAGTTGGAGTTGCAAGACCAATTGGATGCCATGGACAGCGAAGTGCGCATGATGTTGGTGCCGAAAGACCCCAACGATGCGCGGAACTGCACCATGGAGATCCGTGCTGGAACGGGTGGTGATGAAGCAAGCATTTTCGCCGGCGATCTTTATCGCATGTATACCCGGTATTGCGAACGCCTTGGCTGGAAAGTGGAGGTAGCCGATATCAGCGAGGGTAGTGCTGGAGGATTCAAGGAAGTGATCATCAACGTTACAGGCGATGGCGTCTACGGCGTGTTGAAATACGAGGCTGGCGTTCATCGTGTGCAACGTGTTCCCCAAACGGAGGCACAAGGCCGGATCCACACCAGTGCAGCTACTGTCACGGTTTTGCCCGAGGCTGAGGAATTCGATGTGGAAGTGAAGGAAAGCGATGTGAAGATGGAAACCGCGCGCAGTGGTGGTGCGGGTGGCCAGAACGTGAACAAGGTGGAAACGAAAGTGCGACTAACACACCTGCCAACGGGAATTGTGGTGATGTGCCAGACCGATCGTAGCCAGCTTGGCAACCGTTTGAAAGCCAAGCACATGCTGCGTACCAAACTATACGACGAAGGACTGCGCAAGATCCAGGAAGCCGAATCCGTTCATCGCAAAAGCCAGGTGAGCAGCGGAGATCGAAGCGCCAAGATCCGCACCTACAATTATCCGCAAAGTCGCGTGACCGATCACCGGATCGAATTCACCGCGCACAACTTGCCAGCGATCATGAACGGGGACCTGCAGGCCATCATTGATGCACTTCAATTGGCCGATCGTACCGAGAAGCTCAAAGAAGGAACCAACGCATGACACGGGCCGAACTCGTCGCTACGATCAAGCAAAAGCGAAGTCTTCTCTGCGTAGGCTTGGATACTGAAATGCACCTGGTGCCTGAACAGTTCCGCAGTGAGGCCGATCCAGTGCATGCGTTCAATCGCGCCATCATCGACGCGACCCATGATCTTGCTGTGGCCTACAAGTTGAATCTCGCGTTCTACGAAGCGCTGGGTGCCGACGGCTGGCGCAGCATGGAACGCACGGTCGAGGACATCCGCGCCAAAGGCAATTGCTTCATAATTGCTGACGCCAAGCGTGGAGACATCGGCAATACGGCGCGGAAATATGCCGAAGCGTTCTTCGATACCCTCGGGTTCGATGCAGTGACCATTGCACCCTACATGGGCCACGACAGCGTAATGCCTTTCCTCGGTCGCCCCGGCAAATGGGCCGTTGTTCTAGGAGTAACCAGCAACGAAGGCGCCATGGACTTCCAATTCCTGCCAGTTGATCAGCAACAGCATTTGCTTTTCGAGCACGTGATGAAGAAAGTGGGGGAGTGGGGCTCGCCTGAAGACACCATGTTCGTGGTAGGCGCCACACGCACGGAAGTACTGGCTAAAGCACGCGCTTCCGCTCCCAACAGCTTCTTTCTTGTTCCTGGCATCGGGGCGCAAGGCGGTGATCTTGATGAAGTTCTCCAGCAGGCCATGACCTCTGATGGCGGCTTGCTCATCAACAGCAGTCGCGGCATTCTCTACGCCGGTAAAGGCCAGGGTGCCATCCCAGCTGCGCGCCAAGCCGCCCAGGACCTCCAGCAGCAAATGGCGACGGCGCTTCGGAGCGCAGGCATTGTCTGATCGCCCGATCGCCTCATCTTCTGATCGGCTTGCTATCTTCTTCGCCGATCCTTGACGGAAATCTGGTCAAGGTGAACTCGGACCATGGCCACTGTACGTCCTTATTCGACCAAATCCTCGTTGGATGTGCTGTTCGACCCGCGATTTCCGTACCGCGAAGAATTGCTGCAATTCATCTGGGAACAACAACTCTTCGAACGGAAAGACCTAAGGACTGTAGATGGCGAGCTGGTAGAAGTCCTGAAACCGGGCAGGTTGCACAAGAACAGTGGTCCTGATCTGCAAGATGGCCAAGTGCGCATCGGTGGCCAACTCTGGGTGGGCAACATCGAAATACACATCAAAAGCAGCGAGTGGTTCGCGCATGGCCACGAAAAGGATCCCACGTACGACAATGTGGTGTTGCACGTGGTCTTCGAACACGACATGGATATCCGCACCAACGTCGGTGCACGCATTCCAACGCTGGAATTGAAAGATCGCATTCAGCCGGAAAGCGTTGCTGCCTATCAAGAACTGATGCACGCCCAGAGTTGGATCCCGTGCGCGTCGCAATTCGCAAAGGCTGACCAAAGCCACTTGCCTATGTGGCTGGAGCGTTTGCTGATCGAGCGTTTGGAACGCAAATGTGCCGAAGTGGAAACGATTTACAGGCAGCTTGGCAACGATGCCGCGGAAACGTTTTGGCATGTGCTCGCTCGTGGCTTTGGCTTCAAGACCAATGCGGAACCGTTCGGCATACTCGCTCGGGTGTTGCCGCTGAAGGTTCTCTTGAAATACCGCGATGATCCTTTTCGTTTGGAGTCCTTGCTTTTCGGCCAAGCAGGTCTCCTACAAGTCGATTTTTTGGATGATCATCCACAGCGATTACAGCACGAGCATCGCGTCCTGGCTGGGCTACATGCTCTGAAACCGGCGCCCTTGGCCGCTTGGAGCTTCGGCCGGTTGCGACCACCCAACTTCCCGACCATCCGACTGGCGCAGCTCGCTCAGCTGATCGCCAAGAGTGACGGTTCCTTCAGCCAATTGTTGGAACACGATGACCCCGCCTCCATTCTGGGGCATTTG
>JANNYL010000195.1:0-2768 GCA_031410075.1 Flavobacteriales bacterium | reverse complement strand
CCACGCCAGCAGCGGTAAGCATGTTGGCCACCAGCTTGGCGCCTATGCTAACGCGCGGTTTGTCCTTTCGGTCCTGCCGAGCGAAGCCGAAGTAGGGCATTACAGCCACGATGCGCTTGGCGCTGGCGCGCTTGGCAGCATCCACCATAAGCAACAGCTCGAACAAGTTGTCGCTCGGCGGAAAAGTGCTTTGGACAATGTAAACCACATCGCCGCGCACAGTTTCCTCGAAACTGGGCTGAAACTCCCCATCGCTGAAGCGGTTCAACACCACCTGACCCAGCGGCTCACCACACGTGGCAGCGATCTGCTCAGCGATGTACCGACTCGCGGTACCGCCGAAGATCTTGATGGATTCCTGTGGTGCGTTCATTCTTCGCGGTCTTTCCTGCTTGGTTCTGCTTTGCGGCAGGGGTAGGCGGGTGAAAAGGGCTGCGAATGTAATGATCTTGGGTGGTTTTCAACACCTGTTGATGAAGGGGTTAGGGGGTTGGGCTTCCTGTGCTCACCTTCGCCGCATTGAGCACAGAACAGTGGCATGCAGAGAATACTTGACTCCAAAAGGGCCTTTGCTGGTCATCCGGGGTCGCAAGGGCCCCGTCCAAATCCGGGGTCGACGGGCGTTTTTGGGGGCATTAGCCACCCTTTAGCCCCAAGATCCTCGTGACTCAACTACTGATCACTAAATGGGAAAGAAAGACGATAAACACCCCAAACCCGGAACCGTTGAACAGGCTGTTCTGGCGGCCGTTCGCAAAAGCGGTCATTCAGGGATCACAAGCCAGCAGTTGGCTCTACAGCTAGGCTACAAGGAAAAGGAACAACGGTACTTGGTTTACGACGCACTCGAAGCATTACAAGAAAAAGCACAATTGAAGACCGGAAAAAAGGGGCGCTACCATAGCACCAAACAACGCGATGAGGCCGAGGGCACCATCGACATCATTGCCAGTGGCGCGGGTTACGTGCGGCTGGGTGTTGCTACAGGCAAGAGTACCGAGGATGTATTCGTGCACGGCAGCGACACGGGGATGGCCTTGCACGGAGACAAGGTGGAGATCCGCATTAGCGGCGGTAAGGGAAACCGGCTCGAGGGCAAGGTGCTTCGCGTGATCGAACGTCGCCGCACCGAATTCGTGGGTGTGGTGCACAAACACCAGGGCAGGTTGATCCTCGTGAGCGACGACCAGAAGGTCCAAAAGCCCTTCCTCATCCCGTCCACGGATGAGAATGGCGCCAAAGAGGGCGACAAGGCCATAGTTGGGCTTGGCGAGTGGAAAGATGGTCGGGATATGCCGCGTGCTTTCGTGAAACGCATCTTGGGTCGCGCCGGTGAGCATAATGTGGAAATGCATGCCATCCTCGCGGAATTCGGCCTCCCATTGGAATTCCCCGAAAGCGTGATCCAGGCCTCGAAAGAGATCCCCGATGGATGTACGCCCGATGAGATCAAGAAGCGCCGCGATGTCCGCAACATCCCTACTCTGACCATTGACCCGGATGACGCCAAGGACCTGGATGATGCACTGAGCCTTCGCAAACTCGAGAGCGGCAACTGGGAGGTCGGCGTTCATATCGCGGATGTGAGCCACTATGTTCGACCCAACACCGTACTCGACATGGAGGCCGCAGCTCGCGCCACGAGTGTGTATCTGGTTGATCGGGTGGTGCCCATGCTTCCGGAGAAACTTAGCAATGACCTCTGTTCCCTGCATGCGGATTCGGACAAGCTTTCGTTCAGCGCGATCTTCGAATTGGACGAGGACGCTGTGATCAAAGGCGAATGGTTCGGCCGCACCATCATGCGATCCCAACAGCGTTTCGCATATGCCGATGCTCAAGCGATCATCGATGCAAAAGCACCTGCCGATGTGAAGTTCAAAAGCGAAGTGCTGACGCTCCACAAACTCGCTCAAGTGCTTCGGAAGAGCCGTATGGCGAATGGTGCCCTGGAGATCGGTGGCAACGAAGTAAAATTCAAGCTGGACGAAAAAGGCGCACCGCTCAGTGTTTACGAAAAGGTGATGGGCTCAGCGAACTGGCTCATCGAAGAGTTCATGTTGCTGGCGAACAAGCGCGTAGCAGCATGGGTGGGTACACTGAAGAAGGGCGGCGTCCATCCATTCGTTTACCGCATTCACGACACGCCTGACCCAGAGAAGGTGGAACAACTGCGATCGCTCGCCAAGAGCTTTGGCCACACGCTCACCGCAACCGCCGAAGAGGATCTTCCACACGCGATAAACCGCCTGTTGCAGGAGATCAAGGGCAGTGAGGAAGAGAACATCATCAAGCAGATCACCATACGCACCATGGCGAAAGCGATCTACAGTACCGACAACATCGGGCACTATGGCTTGGGCTTCGAACACTACACACACTTCACCTCTCCTATTCGTCGGTATCCGGACCTTCTCGTACACCGCGCCATGGCGCACTACCTCACGCACGGCAAACCATTGGACAAGGAGACGCTCGAAACGAGTTGTGTGCATAGTTCGCAACAAGAGAAGCGGGCTTCGGATGCCGAACGTGCAAGCATCAAGTACAAGCAATCCGAATACATGTTGCAACGGATCGGCCAAACATTCGAAGGCATTGTTAGCGGCCTCACGAACTGGGGCATTTATGTCGAGATCCGCGCGAACAAATGCGAAGGGATGATCAGCCTGCGGGACATGCCGGGCGACAGTTTCAAATTCGATCAGGCCAAATACACCGTTATCGGCCAGCGCACCGGCAAACGCGCCTCCGAGCACTGCGAAGCC
>JANNYL010000194.1:0-3539 GCA_031410075.1 Flavobacteriales bacterium | reverse complement strand
GTACTTGTTGTGGAACAACAGAATGAGGAAACCGAAAAGGACAGCGCCTAGGACCAATGCATCGTTCACCACGCCTTCCACCGAGAAGGACATCTTGATGAGTATGGTGGATATCACGAAGCCGGAGTTCCGAATGATCGTGTGGAACTCATCGGAATAGAAGAACGACACAAGCAGGAGAAGCACGTCCACGATGATCAGCACGGAGAAGAACTCATCGAAGAATATGTTGTTCAATTGCTTGAACGCCGCCAGTCCGTTCTGTTGATCGCTCAAGGTCGCAGCGATCCATCCGTAGAAACTGAACACGGCAAGGACCAGCAGGATCGGCACCAGCAATAGGGCTATCCCTTTCTTCACCAGGATGAACCTGCTCATACTGTCGTCAGCGCGGCGTATGGTGGCTTGTTCAGTATTCCGCACCTTCACCTCCTTGTAGAAGTAGTACAAGAGGACGAAGAGGAGGAGGGAGGTGATCGCATCGTACGTGAATTCAAGATCACCCTGTATCCGGAACCATTCCGAGGTGAGTTCAATGTCCGCGATGTCTTTGAAGATCCGGCGGATCACGATCAAGGTGATGATCTCGTATTGCTTTCCGATGTAGAACGATATCGACCTCGGCAGGAAGAATATCAACAGAAAGACCTCGTAGACCAGGATGAACGAAAAGGGCGTGTAGATGGCAGAGATCGGGTTGTTGAAGAACTTCGAACCCATTGGCAGAACGCCCTGCTGCGAAAGGAATATCAGGGTCAAGTGCACGAGATAGCTGAAGATGGCGAACGCGAGAATGACCCTTTCGCCTTTGTGTTTCACCGCTGACGATAGCAGCCATTCGAATACACGGTCGATCGCTGCACTTCTTATCATTCGGTATCGCGGTGTGTGGAATTCATTGATCCATGGAGCCGCCATGCCTCGGTGAACGGGATCGCCCTGTGCGTATAACTTGAACAGAAGGACAATGGTTCGATGGAGCACCTGCCCAGTGTCCGTTTCCTCACGAGGGGCCCAGAAAGCCATGCTGGGCATGGTCCGACCTGCCCTCCTGCACCTTCACACCTCCGCAGGCTCTAGGTCTGTCCGCGCATTTGGCGGACGACCCTGCGGCCCATGCATTATCCCCATGCGCTCACCCCACTGCACGGACGGCTCGTGGTGGACAACTGCGCATCCGAACGGCCGCGTGATCTTCGAGTGGGAACTCGACGCTTGAGAACAGGCGGCCTATTTTGCAGGCATGTCCCGCAACCAATTGCTCCTGAGCGCGCTGGCGCTCTTCGCTTGCAAGAACGATCCATCTCCACCTGACCCGCAACTGCTCGCCGCTGCCGAGCGTGCCGTACGGCCGAACACCACCGACCTCGTTACCGATGGGGAACTGGTATCGGGCATCTACTTCGTGGTGGACAGCGGCTACGGCTATCCCAGGTCCGTTGTTCTCTTCGCGCAACCACCGGTAGGAGGATACTACTTCACAGCCTCGCCCACGCTCTATTTAGACCCATCGCCCATCGTCACCCTGGGCAATTTCGCGCGCATCGTTACAGATGACGCCATTGATGGAGATCGGGAAGTGCGGTTGGAGATGGACGCGGTGGGCACCGCTCGCTGGCTGGTGGCCACGCGCCTGTCCATCAGCAAGCAGCTAGCCATCGTTGTCGGCGATTCCGTGGTGAGCGCTCCGACCGTGCAGAGTGAGATACCGAGCGGACGGGCGGCGATCCGCTTGGGCAACGTGCCGGACTCAGAGGTGGAGCTATTCGCGCAGCGGCTGAACGCGGAGAAGAAGGGCGTGGCGCCGGTGCGGTGAACGGCTACTACACCGAGGACGTGAACCTGGATGGTGTCGTGAAGTACATAGGGGCCGGCAACGACCGCGATCCTGTGCTGGTGACCATCGGTGGCAACACTCCCAATTCAGTGCGTTCGGCCAATCTGCCGTGTTGTGCGGGGTGGGCGGGGCCACGAGGTAGAGTCCACTGCTATCCTGCCTTCGCTTTCGGCAGACAAGTCCGGCAGGCAGGCGACTCACGCCACCTGAACGGGAAGACCCGGAACAACCAGGGGTAGCGTTCAAAACGGAAGGTTCGGCCCCCTCTTTTGGCCCCGCGACCTTCAAAGGCTGAGCGCTGGCCTTTGAAGGCTGAGCCGCGACCTTCAAAGGTGGAGCCGTCACCTTCAAAGGCTGAGCCGTGACCTTCAACCGTTGAGCCGCAACCTTCAACCGTTGAGCCGCAACCTTCAAAGGCTGAGCCGCGACCTTCAAAGGCTGAGCCGCGACCTTCAAAGGCTGAGCCGCGACCTTCAAAGGTTGAGCCGTGACCTTCAAAGGTTGAGCCGTGACCTTCAAAGGTTGAGCCGCGACCTTCAACCGTTGAGCCGCGACCTTCAAAGGCTGAGCCGCGACCTTCAGAGGCTGAGCCGCGACCTTCAAAGGCTGAGCCGCAACCTTCAAAGGTTGAGCCGTGACCTTTAACCGTTGAGCCGTGACCTTCAAAGGCTGAGCCGCGACCTTCAAAGGTTGAGCCGTGACCTTCAAAGGCTGAAGCGCGGACCGAAAAGCCACTGCATGTTCCTCCGAAGGCCAAGAACCCTTGATGGGCGTGCCTTGCAGAAGGCGGTATCCACCCAAAGGTGGAGGGAGGGAGCCTCCACCCAAAGGTGGAGACCGCAGCCGGTATCCGCTTGAAAGGACAGGGTTTTTGAGGAGAACCTGAGGGAGCGTAATGGAGGGTTGGTTCCGGTGGTGTTGACTTCTATACAGTACAAGACGCTTCCTTTGATCTTACGCTGAGCTATCGGTCTCGAACCGGGCTAGCGATGCACCTACATCGAGCGCCAAACCGGAACATCAGATCATCCGGTCGAACCGAACGAAGGTGAAGTACAACGCAGCGACGATCAGCACCAACAGATCGATCCCGAACACGATCCACTGCGGAACTACGGCGGCATAGCGGCCGGATAGCGTGAAGAACGCCAGCGCACAAACCACCAAAGCGTAGAGCGGCACCAACTGATCACTGGCATACCAGCTGATGCCCTTGGCCCAATAGCTGTACCATTTCTGAACCCAATACGCCAGCACGCACAGGGCAACAACCAGGTTCAACCAAGGCACCGCCGCAAACGTGCTTGACCGCCTAATCGAAAAGATGCCCGCACCCACATGCACCGCAACAGCGAAATAGGTGATCAGGCGTATGGTCGTGTCGTTCATGGTTCGTGGGCGGGCAAGGTCGGGTAAATACCCCGAGCATCAGTCGAACTCGAAGTGCGTAGGGTCTCGAGGTGAAGGCGTTGCGGAAGGAAAAGGCCAAAGACCTAGTGTGGCAACCACGAAGTTGGTTAACTGAAAATCCGCCCCTATTTCTTCTTCCGGCAAGGCGGAACATGCACGACGTAGCGCGTGCTACGGCGAAATGTTCCAACGCCGCAGGGAGGAGAAAGAGGGGTGGAGATGGTTAAAGAACTTCGTGGTTGCCACACTAGCACCGGACCACAACCAGCCATCAACAACCGCTTTGTGAATA
>JANNYL010000193.1:0-2119 GCA_031410075.1 Flavobacteriales bacterium | reverse complement strand
CCTCTTCACATGGAAGATAGCCCCAGCGCTTGCGGCTGGCTGCACGGTGGTCGCGAAGCCATCGGAAGTAACACCCCTCACCGCCTTCATGCTGGCCGAATGCTGCATCGAAGTGGGACTTCCGCCCGGCGTGCTGAACATTGTGAACGGACTGGGGCCGAAGGTGGGCGCGGCCATTTCCGCGCATCCGCGAATACCCGCGATCTCCTTCACCGGCGGCACGAAAACCGGTGCCGAGATCGCGCGGGTCGCAGCACCGATGTTCAAGAAGTTGAGTCTCGAACTCGGTGGAAAGAACGCTGTGGTGGTATTCGCTGATTGCGATTTCGATCGCATGTTGAAGACCACCCTGCTTTCGAGTTTTCGTAATCAGGGACAGATCTGTTTGTGTGGTTCGAGGATCCTTGTTGAGAGAACCATCTATGCGAAATTCCGTGACGCGTTCGTTGAACGGACCAAGGCCTTAAGGGTGGGCGACCCTGCCCATCCGGAGACAGAACAGGGTGCAGTCGTGAGCGAAATGCACATGCACAAGGTCCTTGGCCATATTGCCACCGCGAAAGAAGAAGGTGGCACGGTGCTTTGTGGAGGCGAGCGTGTTTTCCTCGATGGTCCGCAAAAGGATGGTTGGTACATCGCCCCCACCGTGATCGAAGGATTGGGACCACAATGCAGAACGAATCAGGAGGAGATCTTCGGGCCGGTTGTGACACTTCAGCCCTTCGATACGGAAGCTGAAGCGCTTGCACTTGCCAATGCGACGCCATACGGGCTGGCCAGTGTTCTTTGGACGCGTGACAGCCAGCGATCGCATCGACTGGCCCGCGCGCTGAACAGTGGCATTGTGTGGGTGAATTGTTGGATGGTGCGAGACTTGCGCACCCCATTCGGAGGGATGAAGCAAAGTGGCGTGGGACGCGAGGGTGGAACAGAAGCCCTGCGGTTCTTCACCGAGTCGAAGAACGTATGTGTGAGGCTCTGACCTCGTTCAGAAAATATGCGGCTTACGGACCGAACGGTCCTTCATCCCATTGGTAAAGAACCAGCCGAAGCGACGGTCGAACCATCGTTCGAAGCGATCCAAGCGATCATAAACAAAGAAAAGCACGCTATCCATGGTTCAGTATGTTGAACTGTAGACGCTCCAACGCCTGTGCATATTGCGTGGTCCTCCATTCCAGTGATGTTGTCCTTGGGTTCCTGACCCTTGGGAATTCCTATCAGATCACTGCGCGCACAACGGCGAATGCTTCCTCACCCTCCATCGGAAAAACAGCAAAATCCAAGGGTTCAACACTTTGCCGAACCAATTCGTAGAGATCCGCTTTGCCTGCGTCTTCCCCTCGATCCAACAGCGCATTCCTGTATCGGCGATCAACCTCTGAACGATCAAGCGCTTTGATCCGGGCGATGTCCACCTCCAACTCGTTCGCAGCAACCTTGTTCAACACAACTCCGGACACAAGCGCATCGTGGTCGCCTTCGCGCGTTATTGCAACGAAGCGCCGGGCGCTGGCGGAGGAACTTCTATCGTAGCAAGACACAGCCGCCAGATATGCCCGGCTCCTGAGAGCACGGCGATCGATCCGATCATCCAGATCATCCTCCAACACTCGTAAAAGAGCCGTCCGCACGGTCATTGGATATTCACCAATGAACAAGGCCAAAAGATCCTGGCCCGCTGCGGTGGCGTGAATGGCTTTCGCCTCGTTCAACATCTGTTCGCTGTGGCCCGGGTTTCCGGTTCGAATAGCCAATACGAACAACTCATGCCCTTCGCCCACTTCATGGAACGAGTATCCCAGATCATTGCCACTGCGTCGTGCCATTTCGATCAGGCCCAATCCTGCTCCACGACGCGGTTGCTCTTCATTGTTCTGCAATCCCGAGAGGAACAATGATTTCAATTGGGATGGATGCATGCCCTGCAACTTTTCCAGGGATGCCTTCAATTTGGGAAGGTCACTCTTCTTCACCGGATTCATTGCGATCACCTGCTGGCCTTCCGTTCCGCAGCGCAGCATAAAGAGACTTCGTCCAGAACCCCGCTCCAGGACCGGATCGAGCGAGGTACGGTGTCGTAGAATATTCTGGTAGGCCTCCACCATGATAAAGGCCA
>JANNYL010000192.1:0-4757 GCA_031410075.1 Flavobacteriales bacterium | reverse complement strand
TTGCTTCTTGCTCGTGATGATCTCGATCTGATCCCCGTTGCGCAGCGTTTGGCTTAGCGGTACCAGCTTGTGGTTCACTTTGGCGCCAATGCACTGACGGCCCACCTGGCTGTGTATTTCGAAAGCGAAATCCAAGGCCGTGGCACCTGAAGGCAGGTTGATCATTTCCCCTTTCGGTGTGAAGACCATGATCTCGTCGCTGAACAGGTTCAACTTGAAGTCGTTCACGAAATCGAGCGCGCTGCTGCCGGGGTCGTTCAGTGTTTCGCGGATCTTGTTCAGCATGGCATCCAGCGCGTTGGCATGCTCCTCGTCGCTCTTGTAGCGGTAGTGCGCGGCCAAGCCCATCTCGGCGATCTCGTCCATGCGCTTGCTGCGGATCTGCACTTCCACCCAACGACCACCGGGGCTCATTACCGTGGTGTGCAGGCTTTCGTAGCCGTTGCCTTTGGGTGTGCTGATCCAGTCGCGCAAGCGGTCTGGGCTGGGCTGATAGTGATCGGTAACGAACGAATACACGCGCCAACAATCGGCCTTTTCCAATTCGTGTTTGGTATCCACGATGATGCGGATGGCGAACACATCGTACACTTCTTCGAAGGTCACGTTCTTCTTCAGCATCTTGTTGTAGATGCTGTGGATGCTCTTGGGCCGCCCTTTGATCTCGTAGGTGAAGCCTTCCTTGTCCAAGCTTTCTTTGATGGGCAAGGTGAAGCGGCTGATGAAGCGTTTGCGCACAGCTTCACCCTTCTTCAACTTCGTTTCGATCTCGTTGTAGATCTCGGGCTCCTTGTATTTGAGCGAGAGATCCTCCAGCTGGTTCTTGATGTTGTACAGGCCAAGGCGATGGGCGAGGGGCGCGTAGAGAAAGAGCGTTTCGCTGGCGATCTTCAACTGCTTGTCGCGCGGCATGTTGTCCAGCGTGCGCATGTTGTGCAGCCGGTCCGCGAGCTTGATCAGGATCACACGCACGTCTTGCGCCAGGGTGAGCAGCACTTTGCGGAAGTTCTCCGCCTGCATGCTGTCCGTTTGGAATTGCACGCCGCTGATCTTCGTAAGGCCGTCAACGATCGTGGCTACGGTAGGGCCGAACATGTCGCGCACCTCATCCAACGTGAGGTCGGTGTCCTCCACGGTATCATGCAACAGCGCTGCCGTCACACTGGTGGCGCCCAAACCGATCTCCGCCGCGCACATACGTGCTACTTCGATCGGATGGTAGATGTACGGCTCACCACTTTTTCGGCGCTGGTCCTTGTGCGCTTCAACAGCGATGTTGAAGGCTTTGCGGATCATCCGGGTGCCTTCCCGGGTGCGCTCGCCCGGTATGCTGCGAAGCAGATCCTTGTAGCGCGAGATGATCTCTTCCCGCTCCAACTCGAGGTCGATCACATAGGGTGCGGGTTGAGCGGTGGACATAGCGAACAAAACTAAGCAGGCTGGGCCGGCTTAGTTGGCTGCCAGGATCTCTCCGCTCACTTCCCCGAAACCGATGCGCACGCCGTTCTTCTCACAATGCCCACGGATGATCAGGCTATCGCCGTCTTGCAAGAATTTGCGCTCACTGCCATCGTTGAGCTTTACGGGTTTGGTGCCTTTCCATGCCAATTCCAACAGGCTGCCATAGCTGTCCGGGGTATCACCGCTAATGGTGCCACTGGCCATCAGATCGCCAGCGAACACATTGCAACCGTTCACCGTGTGGTGTGCGAGTTGCTGCGCCATGCTCCAGTACAAGTGCTTGAAGTTGCTGCGGCAGATGATCGATTCCGCTCCGCCGCTGGGTTTTAGGCCGACTTCCAACGCGATGTCGAAGTGCATGTTCGGTGCACCTTTCAGATAGGGGAGCACTTCAGGTTCCTGCTTGGGTGATGCTACGCGGAAGGGTTCCAGCGCGTCGAGGGTAACCACCCAAGCGCTCATGCTGCTGCCGAAGTTCTTTCCGAGGAAAGGCCCCAGCGGCACATATTCCCAGGCTTGTATGTCGCGCGCACTCCAGTCATTGAACAGGACCAGTCCGAAGATGTGCTCCTCTGCTTCAGCAGTGCTGATGCGTTCGCCCAATGGTTTGCCTTCGTAGGTGATGAAGCCCACTTCCAGTTCGAGATCAAGTTGGCGTGTGGGACCAAATTCAGGTGCCGCTTCCGGGTTGGGTTTGAATTGGCCCATCGGTCGGCGAATGGGTGTGCCGCTTACAACGATGCTGCTTGCCCGGCCATGGTACCCCACAGGCATGTGCAGCCAATTGGGCAACAAGGCGTTCGCCGGATCGCGGAACATGCAACCTACGTTGTATGCGTGTTGTCGGCTGCTATAGAAATCAGTGTAGTCGCCAATGTCCACAGGTAGGTCCATGGTCAATTCGCTTACCGGAACAAGGGCCTTCTTTATTTGCTGAATGACCTTCATATCCTGGCCGGTGCGAAGGAGTTCAGACAGGCGCTGCCTCAGTGCGCGAATGGGCTCTCTTCCGCCGAGAAGCAATACGTTGAGCGATCCCACATACTCAGTGCCGTCCTCATCGGCGTAGGAAGGGATCAGCCCCATTTCGTAGAGCTTGAACAGGTCTATCGCCTGGTCACCTATGCGCGTGTATGCGGTTGACTCGATGCCATCGACCGAGCCAACCCCGAAAGGAATATTCTGGATGGGAAAATCACTGTTCGCAGGAACTTCGATCCAGGAACGAAGGGTAGGGGAGTTGGAAGGGATGTTCATTGGGCTGCGAAGATGCGGAAGTTGCCCTGCTACTTTTGATCGGAGTTCATAATACCAGTTGGACCCTTGGATCCATCCGTTCAGCTTGCTCTTTTTCCGCATGCCTTCACCGAGGACATGATTCCGTAGCACCGCTATGCAAAGATCTCCTTGGCTCGCCCTGCGAAAAAATCGCTTCGTTTCCTTGAACGGATCCAAGGGTCCAAATGGTATGAACAATTTGTCGCGTGTTCGTTGGGTCGTTGTTGGTCTGGTCGCTATGCATTTGTTGATGCTGGCTTGCTACACCCTTCCGGCTTCATGGGTTCCTGAGCGCCCTCGGTATTGGTCCCAAGCCTACGCAAGGGTCCTTTTTCACCAGGATTGGCGCCTTTTTGCTCCCGATCCACCAGTATGCCCTTGCTCGTTGGAAGTGAAGACCGGGCCTTCGGAGGGGTGGCAACCGTTGAGCGATCTGCACGCTCACTTTATTTGGAGGCGCATGGCCTCGAACGCATGCCGCTATGCCGAGACGTGCATACAGCCGGACCGGAACGAGATCATATTGCCCAAGGCATTGGCCACTTCCTTGGAGAGCATGGTGAGCGACTTGCCGCACACCGGCCCGATCCATTTCCGCTTGCGACGATGCGGCGATGAGTTCTTCGGCCTTCAAATTCTTCGAGGGAAATGAACCCCGCCACTATCCGGGTATTTCACCAATTGGCGTACGGCTGGCTTGCGCTCTATATGCTGTCGATACTGTTTCTGGGCGAAAATGCATGGGTATGCGCCCCTGTGGATCTGTTCACGACGCATGACGGTGCTCGTGGTGCATTGCAGGAGTTCATGAACGCGCTCTCTCTTTTTTCCTGTTCAACGATCTGCGTTGTGATCATTGGCCTCTCGGTGCTCTTGATCCGCACGCACCGCTCGTGGTTGGCACTGTTGGTCTGGCTTCTGTTCCGGTTGGTCACGCATCGTTTGTGGCTCGCTTCGAACGGTGGTATCCAATTGATGGAGAATATGGTGCTCTGGAGCGCTTTCATGGGCCAATCACCAGACTCCCCTATTGGCACTTTCGTTTTCTGGTTAGCTCGGTTGCAACTACTTCTCGTGTATGCCGTTGCCGCTGCGCACAAATTCACGGGCCATGCGTGGCTCGACGGTACGGCGGTGCTCACAGTTGCGAACGACCCGGACTTTCACTTGGGTTGGTTGGCGACCAGTCCCTTATCCTGTGCCTTCCTTACGTACGGCGCGCTAGCATTCATGTCACTGTTCCCACTGGCAGTGTGGTGGTCACCATCACGTAAGGTGTTTTTGGTGATCGGCGCTTTGTTCCACTTGGCCACCGCGGTGTTCATGGACATACCGCAAATGGGTTTGGCTTTTGTGGTTTGTTATGCGATCTGGTTGCAAGAGGACGAAGCAGCCTTTCTCTCCCGCGTGTTCAACAGGAACAAACGTGTGATCGCGGCCACTACTTGACCTCGTTTTCAGAACTGAGCTTTTCAAGGATGCTCGACGCCATGTCCTTGTTCATGAGATCCACCACCAATCGATCGTTGTCCTTGAGGCTGATCAGGTAGACTTGTTCGGTGGTCGCGTTCGTGTCCAGGTTTATCATTTCACGCGCAGTTCCAGCCTTCACTTCCAGTGGCACGCGATCGACCCTTGGTGTCAATTGCACGATGTGATATTGACCTTTTCGCAAACAAGCCTCTTCCCCGCCGTACATGAACAGACACGCGGTCGTATCGATATTCGAATACTTGGAGAAGCAGAAGTACTGTTTGGAACCAGGGCGTGACGTTCCCGCATTTGTAGTCGAGTAATGACGCATCAACGCGCCTGTCCGCAGATCCACATCCATTCGAACAGGATCGGACGTTTCGGAATTCGAAACAGCTAATGCTCCCAGGATGCCGAACAATGCTCCACCGATCGCCAGGTCATTACTGCTCGGATACAACGCGTAATAGGTGTGAAGCCCTTCTCGCGTAATGGTCAGTTCAGCGAACTCGCGACCCGTATTCACATAGAAGCGCTCACCGTCG
>JANNYL010000191.1:0-15786 GCA_031410075.1 Flavobacteriales bacterium | reverse complement strand
GATCTGCAAAAAGCACAAGCCGATGCGCGCAACCAAGCGGCGAAAGCCTACTTCGGTGTTCTCGCAGCCGAAGAGGGCGAGCGCCTCACGGCGGAAGGCATTCCCCTGCTGGAGAAGAGCCTGCGTGATGTTACGGCGATGAAAGAGGCTGGCTTCATGGAGCAAACGGACATCGACCGCATCAGCATCCAATTGGAACAAGTGAACGCCACCAAGCGCAACTTCAAACAACAAGCAGAAGTGGCGCGCATGCTCCTCGCCCTTACCCTCGGCACACCACAGGGCACACCGATCACCCTAACGGACAAGTTGGAGACCATCCTTGTGGATGCCGGCGAGACCGGTCTCACCGAACAAGCATTGGATGCCAATGGCCACGTGGAGCAGAGCTACGCGAACACGCTTGTTCGGCTGCAGGAATTGAACGTGAAGAACGACAAGGCAAAGGCGCTGCCATCCCTCGGCGGCTTCGTAAGCCACAGCCAAGTATGGAATGGACCGTCATTCGACCCGGGCGGTGCCTACCCCTTCTTCCCGACCACACTTTGGGGCCTGCAATTGAACGTGCCCATTTTCAGCAGTGGCATGCGCTACCAAAAAGTGAAGCAGAGCAATTTCGCCTTGGAACAAGTGAAGATCAACCAAGTGGCCACCGAGCAGCGCTTGATCACCATGGCCGAAAAAAGCCGCACCGAAACACGTTCGGCCTACGACAATTTCAAAACTGAAGAGCGTACACTGGCTCTGGCAAAGAGCATTTTCGAGCGAACGACCATCAAGTTCAACACAGGTAATGCAGCCAGTTTCGAACTCACACAAGAACAAGGGAACTATTTGTTGGCCCAACAGAGCTACGTGCAGAAACTAGTGCAATTGCTGGTGGCACGGGCTGATCTGCGGAAGGCACTGGACCTCTATTAATTCTACAAGACCTAAGCTTCAAGTTGTAAGAACACCCCCAAGTGATGAAGAACACGATCGCACATCTCACCTTCGCTGCACTCCTTGTTGGTTGTGGTGCCAGCACACCAACCGATGATCTCGGTCGGAAAAAAAATGAACTCGATTCGCTGAAGGCGGCTTACAAGGAACTCGGCGAGAAGATCAAGGAAGCCGACACCTGGATCACCGAGCGCGACACCACGGTGAAGAAGAACCTGCCCGCCGTTACAACCATGGTGCTGCAAGCTTCACGCTTCGAGCATTTCGTTGAGGTACACGGTAACGTGAAGGCCGATAAGAGCGCGGACCTTTTCACCATGGGTGGTCGCGTACGTCGCGTGCTTGTGAGCGAAGGTGAACGCGTGCGCGCCGGGCAACTGATCATCGATCTGGACAACGATGCCATCGAGAAGCAGATCGCTGCCACACAAGCCGGTTACAACCTGGCGAAGGATGTCTTCACGAAACAGAGCTCGCTTTGGGAACAGAAGATCGGAAGCGAGATCCAATTCCTGCAAGCCAAAAGCAACAAGGAGCAAGCCGAAGCAAGTATTGCCGCATTGCGCGAGCAACAGCGCATGAGCAATGTGACCGCCCCGTTCGATGGGGTTGTGGATGACATCATGGTGAGCGTGGGAGACATGACCAGCCCCATGGCGGCCGTGGCGCGCGTGGTGGATCCCAGCGGCGCAACACTGGATGCCGACGTGCCCGAGAGCTATGTGCAACGCGTGAAGAACGGAGACCCGGTGATGGTCGTCTTCCCATCGATGGGAGATACCCTGCACGCCAGTCTTACGAACGTGAGCCGCTTCATCAACCCAACGAACCGGACGTTCCGTGTGGGTGTTCGTTTACCGAACGGAAGCGAGATGATCCGCCCGAATCTGTTGAGCGTGATCCACGTACGCGATGTGGTGAAGGACAGCGCGCTTGTCGTCCCAAGCAAGGTGATCCAGGAGGATGTGAACGGGAACAACTACGTCTTCACCCTCGAGGAAAAGGACGGGAAGAAGCGCACCAAAAAAGTGATGGTCGATCGCCTTGCCGATTACAAAAAGGTGACCATGATCGGCGTGAAGAACGGCGATGCTTCCCTCCTCCGCGGCGCTACCCTCGTGGACGAAGGTGCGAAGAGCGTTGCCGATGGACAAGAAGTGAAAGTGACGAACCTCTGAATCAAAATAAACGCAAAGGCGCAAAGAGGAGGGCAGAGGAACGCGGAGCAGAACCAAACGGAAAGGCGCAGAGGAAGAGAAGGAACGCAGACAATACTGGATGCAGTCAAGATCAACCACAGAGCCGCAAAGAGGAACCACGATCCCGCTGAAACAAACTCTACGAACCTCTACCCTACCTACGCACCGGCGAGTGGATAAGAACGGAGACCTCCCAAAAACAAACTCTGCGACCCTCTTCGTCTTCTCCGCGCCTCTGCGTTAAACCGATCGACAATCAATGGACCACAGCAACATAGAGAACGAAGCCTACGGCGAAGGCCACGGCAAACAGTTCGCCATCACGAGCTGGGCGGTGAAGAACCGCACCACCGTGATCGTGATCACCGCGTTGATCTTCGTGTACGGGATCTACTCGTATATCGCCATGCCCAAGGAAAGTTTCCCGGAGGTGGTGACACCGGAGATCTACGTGGGCGTGCCTTACAACAGCAGCTCGGTGGTGGACATCGAAAAGCTGATCACCAAGCCGCTGGAAAAGGAGATCAACACCATCACCGGGGTGGACGAGATCAACAGCACCAGCGTTCCGAACTACAGCACGATCCAGGTGAAATTCGACTACGACGTAACGCCCACGGAAGCGCTGCGGAAAGTCAAGGACGCGGTTGACAAAGCGCAAGGGGATGTGAACTTCCCGAAGGACCTGCCCGCTGAACCGAACGTGTTCGCCATGAACTTCTCGGAGATCATGCCTGTGATGAACCTGAACCTGAGCGGTGATTACTCGCTCGATCAGTTGCACCATTACGGCAAGATCCTCGAAGACCGTATTGAAGCATTGCCCGAGATCAACAAGGTGGAGATCCGTGGGGTGCCGGAGAAGGAAGTGAAGGTGAACGTGGACCTGCACCAGCTCGAGGCGCTTCAATTGAATTTCAACGATGTGGCACAGGCTCTTCAATCCGAAAACCTCACCATGAGCGGTGGTGAAGTGCTCACGGATGGCCAACGGCGTGCGGTGCGTGTAGTGGGTGAGTTCCCGGATATGGAGACCATTCGCGACATCGTGATCAAGAACGAAAAGCTCAACGAAGTGCGCTTGCGCGATGTGGCCGAAGTGAGTTTCGACTACAAGGAAGCCGACAGCTATGCCCGCGAATACGGCAACCCCGTGGTGATGTTGGACGTGATCAAACGCGCGGGTGAAAACCTCATCATCGCCAGCGACAAGATCAATGAGATATTGAAGGAAGCGAGAGGCACGGTGATCCCCGAAGACCTCACCATCACGGTGACGAACGACCAAAGTGATGATACGCGTGTGCAAGTGGATGAACTCTTCAACCACATCATCTTCGGCGTGATCCTCGTGGTTGGTACGTTGTTGTTCTTCCTGGGTTTGCGCAACGCGATCTTCGTTGGGCTGGCGATCCCGATGAGCATGTTCATCAGTTTCATCATCCTGAACGCTTTCGGTGTTACGCTCAATATCATGGTGCTGTTCTCGTTGATCCTGGCGTTGGGTCGATTAGTGGACGACGGCATCGTGATCGTGGAGAACATCTACCGACACATGAGCAATGGCGAGCCCGCCATGATCGCCACACGCAAGGCCGTAGGTGAAGTGACCATGCCGATCGTGGCCGCTACTACCGCTACTGTCATGGTCTTCGTGCCACTGATCTTCTGGCCCGGTATCATGGGCCAGTTCATGAAGTGGATGCCCATCACCTTCATGGTAGCTCTCAGCTCTTCGCTCTTTGTAGCGCTCGTTGTGAACCCTGCACTGAGCACACAATTCATGAAGGTGGAGCGTGAGAATCCCAACGCGAAGAAAGTCTATCGTCTCGCCGGAATTCTCGCTGTGATCGGTACGTTGATCGCCGTGTTGGGCTTCTCCAGCCATAGCGGGTTCGTAACGGGCATTGGTACGTTCACGGTGTTCGTCGGTATTCTCGGTTTGCTGAATTTGCACCTGGGAGTGCCCGGTACTCGTTGGTTCCAAGACAGCTTACTGCCACGTTTGGAGAAACGCTACGAACGTTTCCTGCGTTTTGCCTTGGCCAAACACCATCCGCGCACGTTCTTCCTGGGCACCATCGGGTTGTTGTTTTTCGCCTTCGTGCTGCTGGGTGTATTCCCGCCGAAAGTGGAGTTCTTCCCGATCAACGAACCGAAGTACGTGAACGTGTTCATCGAGGCGCCTATTGGCACGGATATCGAGAAGACGGACAAGATCACCCGCCTGGTCGAGAAGCAAGTGAACGCGATCGTGAACGTGCCTCCCTACACGGAAGAAGTGGAGGTGAAACGCGCCAACGGTACAGTGGAAAAAAAGCAGCGCAACTGGCTGATCAACTCCGTGATCTCGCAAGTGGGCAATGGCACCAGCGATCCAGCGCAAGGTGTCAGTTTCGCAAACACGCCGAACAAGGGCCGTATCCAATTGAGCTTCGTGAAATACGCCGAGCGGAAAGGCCTAACGACCACAGATATCCTGCTGAAATTGCAACGTGATCTCGCTGGCTATCCCGGCGTTATCGTGAGTGTGGACAAGGATGCTGCAGGCCCGCCCACGGGTAAACCGATCAACCTCGAGATCACCGGTGACGAGATCGAACCACTGCTCGCCGAAGCCGATCGCTTGAAGCTTTTCATGGAGAGCAAGAACGTGCCCGGCGTGGAAGCCCTGCGCGTGGATATCGATCGCCAGAAACCGGAGATGCCGATCGTCATCGATCGCGCGAAAGCCGGTCGCTTGAACGTGAGCACCTACGCCGTGGCCGACGCCATTCGCACCGCGCTCTTCGGGAAAGAGGTCAGCACGTTCCGCGTGGAAGGCGATGATGATGATTACAAGATCCAGTTGCGCCTGAAGGATGATCAACGCTACGATGTGGGCACCATCATGGATATGAAGATCACCTTCCGTGATATGCTCACCGGCCAGATCCGACAAGTTCCCATCAGCGCTGTTGCCACAGAAGGACTCGGCACCACGTTCAGTGCGATCAAACGCACCGATCTGAAACGCGTGGTAACCGTAAGCAGCAACGTGATCGCCGGCTACAACAGCAATGAAGTGATCGCGGAGATGAAGGACGCTCTCGCCGGCTACGAAAAAGATGAGCGCTTCGGCCTGGCCTTCACCGGCCAGCAGGAAGACCAGATGAAGGAAATGAGCTTCCTCGGCAGGGCGTTCCTGATCGCGCTCTTCATCGTGTTCCTCATCATCGTGTGGCAGTTCAACAGCATCAGCTACCCCATGGTGATCCTGAGCACGGTGGTGTTCAGTACCATCGGTGTGTTCCTCGGTCTCGTGGTGTTCCGCATGGATTTCATCATCCTGATGACCATGCTCGGTATCATCTCGCTGATCGGTGTGGTGGTGAACAATGCCATCGTGTTGATGGATTTCGCCAAGCTGCTCTTCGATCGCCAACGCGAAAAATTGGGCTTGCCCGAAGATGCCGAACTGCCCATCGAGGCTTCCCGCGAATCACTGATCATCGCCGGTAAAACGCGTTTGCGTCCGGTGTTGCTTACGGCCATTACCGCCGTACTCGGCCTATTGCCCTTGGCCATCGGCTTCAACCTCAACTTCGGTACGCTCTTCACCGAACTCAACCCGCACATCCACATCGGTGGCGACAACGTGATCTTCTGGGGGCCCCTCTCCTGGGCCGTTATCTACGGCTTGATCTTCGCGACTTTCCTCACACTGATCATGGTACCGGTGATGTTGTTGATCATCGCCAAGATCAAACATCGCAGGTACTCCAACCAAGCGCGGCGCAAGCAAGCGTTGATCGTGAACGAGGTGCCGAAGAACACCCTACGGCCAGGGCATCTGCCTAGTGACATTGGTACGGCGACGGCCTGATCAGATCTTTTTCGACACGAACAAGGGCACTGCGAAGACGGTGCCCTTGTTCATTTCACCACGAAGCGCACCGTGCCCCAAGTCTCCGTGCTCCAACACCCATTGGCGGCCTACAGGGGCAATGCTCTTGTAGCGCACCAACCGGCCTTTGCGACTTTCTGGCAACGAAGTGTCGGGGTTGCTACCTGTGTTGAACCAAGCCCTGCCTGGACATCGAGCTCGATCTCGGGAACAACCTTGGGAGCTCGCGGCCGTACTTCAACTTGTTTCGAGCAAGTTTCAAAAATTCAAATTCCAATTCAAGCCTTTGAATGCCGGGTTGATGTAGTTGTTGAACTTGCTACCGAACTGGTAGCTCATACCCACTCCGAAAAAATAACTGTACTGGCTGTTCAGTTGCTTTTGCGCTAATAACACTTCATCGCGCGTGGCCCCTTGCTTAGGCACCTGTATCAAGTTGCGCGTAATGTCGTAGTTGCCGCCTACGCCGAATTTGAATCCCTTGAAAATATTCCAATTCACGCTGCCGGAAAATGAAAGGGAAAACTTCTGGAGATCGTGCAGGTAGCTTTTGTAGAAGGCCCCCACATTGAAGTCTCCCCAAGGTTTGGTGAAGGAGCTAATGACGGCCGCATCCTGCAAGAACAAGGTCTCCTCCGTTTTCAGGAAGATGGTGGTGTCCGTGTAATTGTTGTACTGCACGCCCACCCCATAATTCACCACAACCCGCTGGCTGTTGAACTCCTTGTACTTGAAAATACTGTACTCGAGCTTGGGTATCAGGTTCAGCTTGGCGTTGTAGTTCGCAAATTCGTTTTTGGTGTACGAGACGAACACTCCATAGCCCCAGTGTTGATCTATTTTCTTGATCACATTTATTGACCCGTTCGCCTGCGGATTTTCCGATACGACGGTCTCCGTGTCCGAGATCACAAAGTCGTTCCTCCGATAATTGTACGATAGCTCTATGTTCGCTTTTGCCTTTTCGGTTTCTCTGTCGCCAGTGACATAGCCGTTGATGCTTTGTGAACCATAGTTCGCGTCACCATCGAAAAAACCACTTGCCCCAACTCTCATTATCCAATAGTTCCAAGGATCCTTTTGTTCCTTTGGGTTCAACGTGTCGGTGTCAGCTGGCTTATTGTAGGTGATCACGATGTTCTTGGCTGCGTCGGTATGAAGAATATACCGGATCAAACCAAGTCTTACGTTCTTCACCATGTTCTTCCTTTTTTCATCCTCGCTCAACGTTGCCAGATTGAAATAAGCGAGCGTGTCGTTCTGGTCCACGAACACATTTTGCCCTTTGAACACAACGGTGTTCTGCTCGCTTCCCGAACTGGCGAACTGAGTGTTTATCTGCACATGCACATCAGCGATGAACCGGTCGCGCACGAAATCGACCATGCTCAACTCGGTGCGCAAATAGTCGAAATCGCAAAGCCAGGAGTTCGAACACTCTATGAATACCCGGGTGTTGTTTTGGGAGAATGACAGTTGTGCGATCAGAAGCGGGAACAGGGCCAGCACTACTTTTTTCATCATCACTCACATTGGTCTTTTGATGTTCGGTTGACCTCTTTCCCAATTCAAAGTTGCCTATTCGGCAGCACTATTCATCCCTCCTTCAACGGTTAGGATTCGATGAGGCTTACTTCTTACCGTCTGATGAAATTCGACAGTCGTTCGTCTATGCCGCCTAACATCCTGGCTTCTTCTTCACATCAACGGTCTTCTCCATGGGCTGCGTTACGACGTTCACTTTGTGCCCTTCAAACGTGAAGCCTTTCGTTGTGGCCATTCGCTCGATGGACCCTAGCATGGCGTTCTCCAATTCGTTGGTAATGCCAGCCTTTTTGTTAAGCTCAGCCACGTACTCTTCGCGTTGCTTCACCAACAAGGCGATGCGCGAGCGATCAACCTCTTTCAGCTCGCGCTGGCGGGTGACCTCCCCTTTCAATGTTGCACCATCCAACCCACGGAATTTCTCTGGAAGGGTTTTGCGATCCACTTTCCGGAGAACACTGTCGAGTTTTTGCGACTCCACTTCGGTCAGGTCCCAAGAACTGTTCACGTAGCCGTTGGTGGATTTGAATTTCAGACGGCTGTTGCACGAACTCGATCCGAGACTTTCGGCGTTCTTGTCTTGCGCCGCATTGTTCTGGCAGTTGTAGGAACCGTGCTCGCCGTAGTAGATGCCATTGTCGTTCAAGCCACTGTTCAATTGCGCGAGCTCGTTATCATAGGGTGATGCCACCTGCACGGTCATGGCGTCCTGATCGATGCTGAAGTAGTCGCCCTTCGCTGCCAGGGCACCCGCCTGCCATGAGGTGCTTACCCCTTCATCGCGGTTGCCGCAGAAAATGGTGTTCACCACAATGCCTTTCTGCCTTGCGCGTTCGCATGCCGTGGCGAAGTTGATGGGTCCTTGCGTGAACGCTTCGTTACCTGCGATGAAGATGATGCGCAGGTCGCCTTCCTCCTTGCTCCAATCCAACTCGTCCAACGACTTGGCCAGCACTGCGCCGCAATACTCTTCGCCGCCATTGGTGGAAAGCGCGAAGAGTTCCTTGCTGATCTCGTCCATGTTCACCGTGAAGGGACTCACCTGCCGGATGTAGTTGCCTGTCATCGATAAGTTGTCGTTGCCGTACTCATACAACGCCACACGAACAAGGGGGCGCTGCCCATCGGAACGGGCTTCGGAAAGTTTGTTCACGATGTTCCAAAGTTGTGCTTTCGCTTGGCTGATCAAACCGTCCATGCTGTTGCTCGTATCGAGAAGCAGGCCGAGTAGAATGGTCTTCGTGCCGGGCGGAACAGGGGTTATAGTTTGTGCGGGCAACGGTTGATCCAGTGCGCTTGTGGTCGTATTGGCCATGGCCAGAATTCCGGATGTTCGGTTATCGCGCATGCAAGAAACGGTGCCAACTATCAGTGCGAGAGCAAGCACATACGAGAGTGTTTTCAGCGTGTTCATGGGTCTTTATTTGCCTACGAAGCAACCGGATGCCGAAGAAGGTGTGTAGCACCAATGGGTGAACATGCCAGCCCACTTGGTGAACGCAACACACGTTCTGGCCAGCCCTGCCAAATGAGACTCTTCGCATCCATTTTCTCCACCTCAGCGGATTTGTAGGTCCGTATGTTTACCCACATGGAACGCTTCCTTCAGCGGTTTTGCACGTGGTGCCTTGGCTTGCTCGTGGCCTGTGTCGCCTGCGGACAAAAGAGTTCCGTGGAGAAGCTCTCCAAGTCGCGGTCGCCGGATCCGTATGGCAATGCATACATGATGGTGCTCCTGGATTCTGCCGAGCGAACTGCGGACGATCGCCGCGATACGGCCTTCAAGATGGTGGAGACCGCATTGCTCTGGAGCTTGGACGCTGGCGATCGCGCAACCGAGGCACGCAGTTATGCCGTACTCGCTGGCCTGTTCGCCAAGGAGGACCAATGCGATCTGGCGATCAGCTATTTCGACAAATGCGTAGAGACCAGTCCCGATCCACTCACCGCCATCGTTTTCCGCGCACGTTTCGATAAAGCAAAATGCCTCCGCAAAATGAACCGCTTGTTACAAGCGCGTACCGAATTCGAAGCATTGAAGATCGGCGTGGGAGGAATCTCCTCGGCCACCATGGTACCGGAGATCAACAACCAGATCGCCGGTATCCTCCTCGACATTGGCGACATCGCACGGTCCGGTGAACTGCTGAAGGAGAACGAAGGCTATTTCACAAGTGCCGACAAAACTTCGTTCGGGTCGAAGAACGCCGAGGTACTCGCCGAAACAAGACTGCTACAAGGTCTTGTGAGTTTCAAGGCTGAGAAACAAGTTGAGGGCTTGGACTATATCGACCAGGCGTGGTCCACGGCTGATTCGGTAAGTGGGTCGAAGCAACGCTACAAACTGAGGTCCGATATCGCGGACCAGCTCGCAGCGAACGGCGAACTATCACTGTCGGAGCGGTACCGAAGCGAAATGGCGGGCACCAACGAATGGCAGAAAGGCAACGATGCGGATCGACTTTCCAACCAAGTGGAACTGGGGCAGGTGCAATGCAAGAGCGACAAGCCAGAGCTCGCGATCAACACGTTGAATGCCGCTCTGGCCGACCCCAAACTATCGGGCACCGCCATTGATCCAACCTTCCTCGACATACGTATGCGCGCGTTGAAGAACCTCTCCGAAACCCATCTTGGAGCAGGGAACACCGAAGCCGCGCAGAAATACCTGAACGAATATGTGGTTACGTTGGAGGTGGCCAACACGGAGAAGAAGAAGAAGCTCGAAGTGAACCTCGGCCTCTTCAGTTCACTCACCACCGATGTGCAACGCATGAAGATCCTGGAGAAGGATCGCGAGATCAACCAGCAGCAGATAGCCTTGCTCCGTTCGCGCAGTGATCTTCAATCATCGCAGCTTTTCTCGCGCAACGCGATCATCTTGAGCCTTGCCGCTTTGGTGCTCTTGCTCATGGGCCTTCTCTTCTTTCGCCAGCGGGCGCGCAACAAGGAGCGCATCGCTTCACGCCTCATTGAACTTCGATCGTTGCGATCACAGATGAACCCGCACTTCATTTTCAACGCGCTCAATTCGGTGAACCATTACATCGCGGTGAACGACGAACGACAAGCGAACCGCTACCTCAGCGACCTATCGGGATTGATGCGCAAAGTGCTCTCGTATTCCGAACTTGAGTTCATTGATCTGGAGGACGAAATAGAACTGCTCGATCAGTACCTGCGGCTGGAACATGAACGCTTCAAGGACAAGTTCGACTTCACCCTCGACGTGGATCCAGGGCTTCGAAATGCGGGGTTACGCGTACCACCCATGCTCGTGCAGCCTTTCATCGAGAACGCGATCTGGCACGGCTTGCGCCACAAAGAGGAGCATGGACACTTGCGCGTTTCCATCAGCCAGGACGATACATCGATCCTGTTCGCGATCGCCGACGATGGCATCGGCCGGAAACGCGCGAGCGAACTCAAACTCTTGAACAGCGCGGCTCGGCCCTCGAAAGGCATTGACAATGCACGCAACCGGATCGCCTTGGTGAACAACCTGTACGGCACGGATATCCGCCTAATCGTGGAAGACCTGTCTCCCGATGGCACCGGAACGAGCGTGCGTTTCCACATCCCAAAAACGCTCCGCGATGTCCGATAGCGCATACCGTTGCGTGGTTGTGGACGACGAAGCTTCCAGCCGCGAAGTGCTCTCGGTCTTTCTCGCGCGCTACTGCCCGGAACTACAACTCGCGGGCACGGCGACCAACGCCGAAGAAGGCATCGCGCTGATCGGCCGCACGCAACCACACGTGGTTTTTCTCGATATCGAGATGCCGTTCAAGTCGGGGTTCGACATGCTGGGTGCCTTTGGTGAGCGTTCCTTCCAGGTGATCTTCGTTACGGCCTACAGCGATCACGCGATCAATGCCATTCAAGTAAGCGCTGCGGATTATTTGCTGAAGCCGGTTGGCATCGATCAACTACAAGCCGCTGTGCGGAAAGCGGTGCAACGCATTGGTGAGCGGCGACTGGTAGACCACGCGCGTGTTCTCCTGGACAACCTGAGGAACGACAACCCCGCCGCGCAACAAGTAGTGCTACCGCTGATCGATGGCTTCGAGATCGTACACGCAAAGGACATTGTACGCTGCGAGGCCGACGACAACTTCACGCTCTTCTACCTCACAGATGGCAGCCGCCGTGTGATCTGCCGCCCGTTGAAACACTACGAGCACGCGCTCCTACCGCTTGGGTTCGTACGTGTGCATCGCTCGCACATGGTACAACGCACGTCGATCAAACGCTATGTGAAAGGCAAAGGCGGAACGCTCTTTTTGCACGATGGGAGCGAAGTGCCCGTTAGCGAAACACACAAGCACGCCTTGTTGGAATTGTTCAAGTGACCTCTTTCACTGTTCACTCCACCACGAACCTCACCGTGCTCTGCTCTTGTGCGTGAAGGATCCGCAACACATACATACCGCTCGGAAAGCGGCCCAGTGGTGGCCAAAAGCAAGGCGAAGAGCGCATGTCGCATGGTGTTGTGGCTTGATACCAAAGTACACCGCGGTGCCAATAGCGGGATGGCCTTCGCGACTTCCTAACCCCTGAGCCTGGTGCCGGATATGCTGTTGATCATTGCCAAGATCAAGCAGCGCGTTGCGGCGGGCAAAGGGAAATTGTTGCAGGCTGAACGATTTCGGACACCACCTCTATGCTGCGCATTCCATCGCTCTATACTCCCAACGCAACACGGCCCCCTCATTGCTGAGGGGGCCGCGCCGCTGGTTTTGGTAGAAATATTTACTGTACGATCAATCGGCCGGTGACCACTTCGTTACCGATCAAGAGACTGTACTGATAGACGCCACGCTGCACTTGATCAGCGGTGAATCGAACACGTACCTCTTGGCCTTGGGTTACAGTTGCGCTGAATGCTTCTGCGACCGGGCGGCCGTTCATGTCGAAGATGTTCAGCACAGCCTTGGCCGTCTCCGTCGCTTTGAAGGCGATCACGCATTCATCGCGGAAGGGGTTCGGTGTTACGCTCACGTCGATCGACTTTCCGCCGCCTTTCTTATCGCAGCAATCACCCATGAGCAGGATCGTTTGTTCGATGCTTGTGGTGTTACCGCAATCGTCAGTTGCGCTGTATGTGCGCAGGAGCAAGCACTGCTTGTTCTCCACATCGTACGCATACACGTCGTGCACGTCCACCTGCACATCGCTGTCGCAACTGTCTTCCGCTTTGCATTCCACAGGCTTTGGAACATCCTTGCAATCCGCTTTCAACTCGGCGTCCAGTTCGTATTCGCAAGCGATCGTGGGAGGCGTGTTGTCCACAACGGTGATCACTTGTGTTGCAGTGCCGAGGTTGCCACATGCATCCACAGCCCAGTACGTGCGGGTGATGGTGTACGAGCACTTGTTCTTGTCTTCGTCAATGGCATCGGTCACTTGCACATCAAGCCAGTCTTTGCAGTTGTCTTCAGCCCAAACATCACCGGACTTCTCGGGGACTTGTCCGCATTCCACCGTTACATCGGCAGGTACGTTCAGGATCTCGGGGGCCTGTGTGTCGTTGAAGATGAACACTTGCACGCAATAGGCGGTATCACCAGCTTCATCAGCCATGGTCCAGTAACGCGTTACTGTGCGTGGGCAATAGCCAGCCGTGATGTCATAGTATGTGCTGTAGTTGATCGCCGGGCAGTTCGGGTCCTTGCGGTACACTGGATATCCGATCATATCCGGATCCAGATCAGTACCACATTCCACTGTTTGTGGCTGCGGGCATTCGATGATGATCGGCGCGCAGTCGTCGCAATTCGCCTTGTTCACCGTTACCTCGGCCGTGGCACTGCACCCGTTGTCGTTCACGCCGGTCACCGTGTAGATGCCTTCAACGAAAACCAACACTTGCGCGCCGGTTGCACTGAAGTTGTTCGGGCCGGTCCAGGTATAGATCACCTCACCGTCGGCACTCGCACTGATCAACGCACCGCTGCCATCGCAGGGAACTATTCCTCCTTGCGTGGTCAATTCCAAGCCGGTGTTCTCTTGCGTTACCACAGCACTTGCGGTGTTGATGCAACCGTTCGAGCCTGTTACCGTGAGCACATATGTGCCAGCCACTGTAACAACTGGGCTTTGCTCGGTGCTCGTGAAGTTGTTGGGGCCGCTCCACACGAAGGTTCCACCGGCGATAGCGTTCAACTGCACACTTGCTATCGAGCAGGTCAGTGAACCACCCGTGGCGATCGCTGTAGGCAGTGTACCGTCCCGTGTAACCGTGGCCTGCGTGGTCGCACTGCATCCGTTCGGTCCGGTGGCGGTAAGCACATACGTTCCGATCGCACTTACGTTGATCGACTGGTTCATGCTCGTAAACCCGTTCGGGCCGGTCCACGAGAAGGTCGCATCAACGGTGGTGCTGTTTCCCGTAAGCGTGGTGCTCTGGTTGTTGCAATCCAGCTGGACGAAGAAGCCGATGAATACCTCGGGCACGTTGGTGTCACTTGTCACCTCCGCTATAGCAACACTACTGCAACCGTTCGCACCCGTTACGGTGAGCACATACGTGCCCGCTAGTGTAACGACCGGGTTCTGTTGCGCGCTCGTGAAGTTGTTCGGGCCGCTCCAAGAGAATGTACCGTTGCCACTGCCTTGCAGCATTACGCTGCTCACGTTGCAATTCAACACACCACCTTGGGCACCGGCTGTAGGAACATCAGCATCCAGTGTGACTTCCGTAGAAGCAGTGCTTGTGCAACCATTGGCACCCGTTACGGTGAGCACGTAGGTACCTGCTACTGTAACAACTGGCGTTTGATCGAGGCTCGTGAACCCGTTCGGACCGGTCCATGAGTAGCTACCGTTGCCGAAGCCACCCAGTATTACGGCGTTGTTCTCACATGTGAGCACTCCGCCTGTTGCTTGTGCGCCAGGAAGTGTACCGTTACGTGTTACCGTTGCCTGCGTGTTCGAGCTGCAACCGTTCTCACCAGTCACGGTAAGCACATAGGTTCCGATGGTGCTAACGTTGATGGTTTGATCTGCGCTCGTGAACCCGTTCGGACCGCTCCAGCTGAAGGATACGCCTTGTTGTGGGCTGTTACCGGTGAGGGCAACACTCTGGATGTTGCAATCCAACTCCGGGAAGAACCCAATGAACGCATCCGGAGCCAAGAGGTCACTCTCTACTACAGCGCTCGCCTGGCTTGTACATCCGTTCGCGCCAGTCACCGTGAGCACATACGTGCCCGCGACACTCACCGTTGGGTTTTGCACGTTGCTCGTATAGTTGTTCGGGCCGCTCCAGGAGAAGCTGCCGTTGCCGCTACCACCAAGTTGCACGCTCGACACATTGCAGTTCAAAACCCCGCCAGTGGCTTGCGCGCCCGGCAGTGTGTTGTCCTGTTCAACAACGGCTTGTGCCACACTGGTACAACCGTTCGCACCGGTTACCGTGAGCACATACGTGCCCGCGACACTCACCGTTGGGTTCTGCACGTTGCTTGTGAAGTTGTTCGAGCCGCTCCAGCTGTATGTGCCATTGCCTGAACCACTCAATTGGATGGATGATATGCTGCAATTCAACACACCGCCGATCGCTTGCGCACCTGGGGTGTTGTCGTCCTGCTCAACAATCGCTTGTGCCGTGCTTGAGCATCCGTTACTTCCGGTAACGGTCAACACATATGTACCTGCTGCACCTACTACAGGATTCTGCTGTGTGCTCGTGAATCCGTTCGGACCGCTCCAAGAGAACGTTCCGTTACCGCTTCCACCAAGTTGTACGCTCACATTCGCACAGGTCAGCTCTCCTCCTGTCGCTTGCGCACCGGGAAGGGTGCTATCCTGCTCGACCTCCGCTTGCGCTGTGCTCGTGCATCCGTTCGCGCCAGTGACTGTGAGCACATACGTGCCCGCGACACTCACCGTTGGGTTCTGCACGTTGCTTGTGAAGTTGTTCGGACCGCTCCATGAGAACGTTCCGTTTCCGCTTCCACCAAGTTGTACGCTCAGCACCGTGCAGTTCACTACACCACCTGTGGCTTGTGCACCGGGTAGCGTGTTGTCTTGTTCCACTACCGCTTGCGCCATGCTTGTGCATCCGTTCGCGCCGGTGACCGTGAGCACATAGGTGCCCGCGACACTCACCGTTGGGTTCTGCACGTTGCTCGTGTAGTTGTTCGGGCCGCTCCAAGAGAACGTTCCGTTACCGCTTCCACCGAGTTGTACGCTCGACACGTTGCAGTTCAA
>JANNYL010000190.1:0-7318 GCA_031410075.1 Flavobacteriales bacterium | reverse complement strand
GGGGAAGAAAAGCCCATCGCCTTGAGGTGGAGAAGCCATGATCCACTGATCAGGGTGCTTGGGTGATAGGCCCAATTGGGTCCGTTGCCGACAGGCAGTCAACTGGCGTCGCGCCGACTTGTCCTGATCGATCCTCACCGCGCGTCTCTGTGACCAACGGCTATCTGTTGACCAAAGCCGCACTTACATTCGTCATTACGACAACACTCCACGATGAACAGCAAGACCAACAGCCTGAACTGGTTCGAGATCTCCGTCACGGACATGCCTCGCGCAAAGAAGTTCTACGAGACCGTTTTCCGGATCACCATGGATGAAATGGCGATGGGCGGCATGCAGTCGGCCTTCTTCCCGATGGAGGGCGGTAGCGGAAAAGCCAACGGCAGCCTGACGAAAAGCGAGATGCACAAGCCGGGCATGGACGGCTGCGTGATCTACCTCAACGCCGATCCCGATCTCAGCGACGCGCTGGGCCGTGTGGAAAAGGCGGGTGGTAAGGTGATAATGCCCAAGACCGGCATCGGACCGAACGGCTTCATGGCCTTCTTCATCGACAGCGAAGGAAACCGCATGGCGATGCACTCGAACAAGTGACCGACCCATGGAAAAGCGCACCAAAGGCAACCCCTGGAAACTAACGACCCCTTCCGGCACATCGGAGTACACGATGCATGTGGAGGAGAAGGACACCGCGACTTCGCTCGGTGCAGGCTCCAAGGAAGTGCTCGTCTGTACCGTAGGCAAGACGGTACTGCTCTACGACGTCCGCTGCATCAACGACCTGCATGCCATGCTGAAGAAGCGCGGCGATTGGATGGACCTCGGCGGCGCCGATGAACAGAAGCCCGCGAAAGAAGGCACCGTGGAAGCCTGGGGCCGCAGCGAGAAGAATCCCGTGAAAGGCTGGTACGGATTGAAGAAAGGACTGCGCGGAAGGTTCGGTGTTTACCTGCCGCCGCTGATGGAAGCGCTCGGCCTCGCGGAAGTGACCCACGAGGCGAAGGGGAATCGGATGCGGGCGAAGTGAGTTCGAGCGACTATTCGAACTGCGCGGTCCGTTTCAGAACACCACCTGTGCCTGAATGTACAACCGGTCGTCGTGCCCTTCAGGGATGTCCGTGACACCCGATCGCACAACGTAGTTCACCAGGAATCGCAGCGGCGCGTTCTTCTCTCCGTAGTAGGCCCCGAAGGTCCATACGCTCCACTCATCCTCGAACACGTCGTATCGAACCAACGGCCCGGCTTTCCACTTCGTCTTGATGGCCAGCATGGCTTGGTAGCCCATCGGCTCGGCGAACAGTGTGTCCTTCACCATATCAGTCCCCGCACCATACTCCGCCGCAAAGAAGAAAAGCTTGGTCTCGGCCTGCACGTCGGCACCCACGCGATCGAAGGTGGCGTACACGTCATCCGAAGGATCGATGATGTCGTCGTAGAGGTAGCGGATTCCTCCGGTGCCGAAAGAGCCCCCCGCGTTCAGTTCCAAGTCCTTCTTCTTGTAGCGCAGGCCGATCCTTCCCCACAAGGCCTTCTTGGTATTGAAATCGAACGGACCGGCAACGTTGGAGGCCGTTCCGTTGGTGAAGGTCACGGCGTCCTCGATCCGTAGTATATCATTCAACTTGATGTGCCCGAGGATCCCGATACCGATGTCGCGCAGGTTCTCGCCACGAGAGACGCCATCGCTCATTTCGGCGCGGTTCACGGTGTAGAGGTCGGTGATCGACTGGCGGTTCTCCCAGCCGAATTGTGTCTTCTGTTGACCCACGCGGATCTCATGCCCCTTGAGTTGCTGGAATCCGATGAACGCGTCCCGCAGGATCCCGCGCTGGTCGGGTGCCCGTGGGTCGAACATCAGCTCGTAGGTGATGTCCTTCGCCACTTTTCCTTTCGCAATGAGCCTTGCGCGCAGGATCCTGAAACCGCCGGGGTCGCGGATCGTGTCCCCGTTGGTGTTGAACTCCTCCAGGTAGTGCGCCTGGATCACGCCACTGATCTTGGGCGCGTACTTCTTCTTCTTAACGCTGGTCGAATCACCCTTACCGGCCATGTTCCGGTTGAGAGATGCGGTTGTCCCCGTGCGATCGGGTTCTTGCGCGAAAGCGGAGAAGGATCCGGAGCACAGCAAGATTGCCAATGTGAGCAGGCTGATGGTTCGGTGTGATCGAACTGATCGTCGCATGGTGGTGGTGTGTTGGGTCATGGTGGTGTTCGTGTTGCTGTTTTCAATCGTCGCCGCCGTTGGTGGTTGGGATGTAGTGGATGGGTCCATTGGCGTCCAGCGCATAGAACACACGCAGCCGAACGGTCTCCTTCAACAGGTCGATGGGTCCGATCTCCACGCGCAGCACCTGCAAACCCAACCGCTCGTGCAGATCGGCCAGCATCGCCCGGCGGTTGGCGGGCTTCAGGAGATCGATGCGATCATAAAGCAACTCGTGCATGCCTTCGTGCTGCGTTAGGCCCATCCGCTCCAGCAAATAGGCGCACGCCAGGATCATGGCGTTGGTGAAGACCAATTCGGACAAGCTCACTTTCTTACCCACCAGTGCGTTCACAACGGCGAGGGTGATCACGGCGAATAGGTAGGTCATGTCCTTCACCGTGATCTGTTCGGTACGGTAGCGCAGTATGCTGAACACGGCGAACAGCCCAAAGCCGAAGCCCATGCTCAACTTCACGTTGTTCATGAGGATGCACAGGAAGAAGATGAGGATGTTGAACAGGAAGTAGGTGAAGAGGTTCTCCTTCTTCTTGTGGATCGGATAGTAGATTCGGCGGATGAGCAGAAAGACCACAACAAGGTCCAGCCCGAACTTGCCGAGCAATTCGTACAGGTCCTTATGGAAGAGGTTCATTCCGAAGATGGTGGTGTCCATGGAGCTGGGGTTGTGGCTGGTGTGCCGGTGCGACCGAGCGATCGCAACGCGTGATTGAACGCGTTGTGTTTGAGTTCCGGATGAAGCAGGGTCATGCCCGTGCAGTATTTGCTGAGTCCGCCTGGCCGTATATGCATGCGTTGCATGAGCAGCGCGCAGGGCGACGAACGATCGCTTCGTTCCTGCTTGAGCTCAGCGATGCACAAATGCTCGAGACTTGATCCGAGACCATCGCACGCAAAGTGCAACGCGGTATCGATGGTGAGGCGTTCCGGCCTTCCGATCGCCACGAACGTGAGGCGCTCGTAGGTGTTCCACAGAACGGGCTGCAAGCCTGCGGGATCCTTGATGCTCGCGCCTACGAAGCGGCAATGTTCACTGTCCAAACCAACGGGGATCGCCTCGACTTTCACGCGCTCTTTACGTGTATCGCCCCGCCCGTTCTTGCGCTTCACCTCCAGGAAGCATAACCCAGTGCCACAGTACTGGCGGAAGCGCACCTTCTTGCGGAACGATCGCCCGTTGTGATGGTCACGATACAAGCGCAGATCCGTTGTATCGAAATAGAGCGAGCGATAGGTCGTTCCGCGAACACCATCCACTTCCAGCAGACGGTAGTGCGGCAGGATCGCTTCGAGCAGAGCGGGCAGGCGATCGTAATGGAAGAGATACTTGGTGTCGCGACGGTCCATCAACGCCACCTCGCTCATTTCGGCGAGCGTGATGGGCGCAAAGGCCTCCGTGATCCCGTTCGTGAAGGACATGTTGCTGGTTGGTGACCGCAACACTATGACCGTGTTCTGGAGGGATCTTGGAGGCGTGGATATCTTGCCTTCAGGATCCCTCCAGGATCCATGGATCATCTTGCATGTAGAGAAGAACCGATGAAGATCCTGATCGTAGAGGATGAGCCCGAGCTCCAGGCCGCCATGCAGCGTTCGCTGGAAGGGCTTGGATTGGTGTGCTCCACGGCCAGCACCTACCGCGAAGGCGAGGACAAGCTTTCAGGATTCGACTACGACGTGGTGGTGTTGGACATCACCCTGCCCGGTGGCAGCGGCATCGAATTGCTGAAGCAGTTGAAACGGAACACGCCGGATCGCGGCGTACTTATCGTTTCAGCCAAAGGATCGATGGACGACAAGTTGCTCGGGCTCGACCTAGGCGCCGATGATTACATCACCAAGCCGTTCCACATGGCCGAGTTGAACGCGCGCGTGCAAGCGGTGCTGCGCCGTCGCAGCTTCAGGGGGCGCACCGTCGTGGAAGTCGAGGAGCTCTCCATCGACACGCAAGCCCGCACGGCCAGTGTGCATGGCACAGCACTCACCCTCACGCGCAAAGAGTACGACCTGCTGCTCTTCATGGTGGTGAACAAAGGCCGCCTGCTCCTGCGCGACGCGCTCGCGGAGCACATCTGGGGCGATCACATGGACATGGTCGACAATACCGATGTGCTGTACAGCCACATCAAGAACCTGCGCGGCAAGATCCGCGCGGCCGGTGGTGTGGATCGCTTGCGCACCGTATACGGACTAGGCTACACCTTCCACACGGATCCATCATGAAGCTGCTCCGTCGAACCGGTCGCAGTCACTTGCGCTACACAGCGTTGGCGCTCGCGGGCGCCGGCGTGCTGCTCTTCGTGGTGCTTACGCGGATCATCGACGAGGAGATCACGGAGAAGTTGCTGATCAACGTGGATCGCATCGAGGAACGCCTTGAAGCAGGCGGAGCGGTCAGCTCGTTGCCGCCGGTTATGGAGGTGGAACGGCTTAACGGTGCGCATACGCCGGTGGATGTCGTGAAGGACACCACGCTCTACGATCCCGTGGAAGTGGATGAGGAAATGTTCCGCGAAGTTTCCGCCGTTCGCATGATTGCCGGAGATGCGTACCGGATCACCCTGCGCCAGGTGTTGTTGGAGCCGCACGACTACCTCGGATCCATTGGACTGGCGCTGGCCATCGCGTTCGCCGTTCTACTTGTTGTGCTTGTTGTCTTGCAGCGGCGCATCGCGAAGCGCATCTGGGAACCCTTCTACCGGAACCTCGATGCGATGAAGCGTTTCTCATTGAGGACCCAACAGCCTATTTCCCTCGCCAACACCGATGTGAACGAGTTCAACGACCTGAACACCGTGGTGGAACAACTCGTGGGAAAGGTGTTGGCCGATCATCGCGTGCTGAAGGAATTCAGTGAGAACGCAGCGCACGAGATGCGCACACCCTTGGCCGTGATCCAGGCGCGGCTGGAAGAATCCGCACAGGATCCTGCGCTTACCAGCGTTCAGGCCCAGGCGCTCGGTGGAGCGCAAACAGCCGTGAGCCGCCTCGCCCAACTGAACAGTGCTCTCGTGCTGCTCACCCGTATCGACAACTTGCAATTCACCGAGCGGGTGCAGATCCCAGTTGCAGAAGTGATCGACGAAGTGATCGAGGACCTGCAAGGGCACATCAACGAGCGTGGGCTTCAGTACACCGTGGACCTGGACAGGTCAGCTCGGGTACAGGGCGAGCCAGCCCTCTTCCGCATCCTCGTTGCAAACCTGTTGAAGAATGCGGTGGGGCACAATGTTGCGGGCGGTGTGGTGAACGTGCGGCTCACGGCAACGCATTTCCAAGTGAGCAACACAGGCTCACCGTTGCAGGGTGACGCCCAACGTATGTTCGAACGTTTCGCACGCAATAGCGATGCGCCCGGAAGCATCGGCCTGGGACTTTCCATCGCCCAGCGGATCTGCGCTGTCCACGGTTGGAACATCGCGTATTCCGCAAACGGGGCCTTGCATTCGATCGAGGTGGACTTCCGCCTGCAGGATCTCTCCAGTATCCCCTCGTAGGATCGCGGTACAAACACCCAATAACCACATGAGAACTCCCTTACTCCTTACCGCGCTCGCCTCCGCTGCGCTTTTCTCAGCATGCGGCAAACAGGACAACTCTTCCACTGGTGGATCCGTACCCGAAGCTGTGGTGCGCTCCTTCCAAGCGACCCATCCCGAAGTGAAGGACGCCAGCTGGCAGATGGATGAGGAAGGCTTCGAGGCTGAATGGAAAGTGAACGGGATGGAACGCGGGATCACCTACAACGAGAAAGGCGAAGTGCTGATCACGGAGGAGCAGGTTCCCGAGGCGGAAATGCCAGCGGCCATCGCGCCATACCTCACCGAGAACCACGCGGGGCTGCGCATCATGAAGGTGGGCAAGGAACTTCAGGATGGTACTACCACCTTCGAAGTGGAGCTTGACAACTCGAGGCAGGAACTGGAGCTGATCTTCGATGCGGAAGGAAACTTCCTTGGAGAAGAAGGGGACGATCAGGACAGCGAGGAAGATCACGATTGAACAGGCCCACATGCCGGATCCCGACCCGCTGTGCTTTGTGCACTTCGGATCGGGATCTTGACTTTCGGAGCGAGCTCACTTTCGGATCGCCTGCCGCACGTTGTACACCAGGCTCATCGTTACGCACACCGGGCACAAACCGAAGCGGAAGAAGAAGAGCAGGATCCGTTTCTGCAAGGGCAAGTGCCGTGGGGTGATGGGGCACGTGCGGCCGTCGCCTTCATACTCCGCGATGCCCCAGACGTTGTTGGATCTCATCGGGCAAGGAAGGTGTTGATGCTGTCCACCGAGAGGTGATCACCGACATACGCGCCGTAGTAGGCGGTGTTCAACGTGCCGTCCGCGTTGATGAGGAAGTCAGCACTGACGCGGTTCATGTGGCCATCCTGCTTGACCTTCTGCTTGAACAGCTTCTTGCCCTTCATCATCTTGCCCATGGCGCCGTGGAACATGCCCTTCATAAGTTTGCCGCTGCTGCGTTCCACATTGTAGAGCGCGTAGAGGCGCTGTTCAGGATCAGGGACCATGATCGTATTGAAGCGCTCGCCTTCCATGTAGGAGCGCATGTTCGCCGCAGAGCTTTCGTACACCGCGATCACCACCAGGCCTTTCGCTTTGAACTCGGCTGTTCGCTCTTCGATCTCGTGGAAGCGCAGGTTGCAGATGGGGCAGCCTACGTTGCGATAGAAGGTGAGCAGCACGCGTTGGCCTTTGTAGGCGGAAAGGTCCAACGTGGATCCATTGATGTCGGTGGTCGTGAAACACGGGGCAGTGTCAGGAGGAGCTAAGCGCATGGGTTCGGTCTTGTGTGGGGTGAACGAGGTGAGTGTGAGGAACGCGCCTGCCAGTGCAAGCGAAATACTGGATCGTGTGAGTCTCATGTTGGATGGTTTTTCCGACATGGATACCGATCCCCCTCACTTATCACCGATCGACACGAAGATTTATTTCTACCCTTGGCGCTGCGCGGCTTTGCGCGCTTGGTGGATTCACTTGTACTTCTGGTTGTCCGCCGTGTGCTTGTTCTTCCAACCCATCCGAGCCATCAGGTCGGTCATGGGTTCCTTCACGAAGAAGATGGCGTTGAGG
>JANNYL010000189.1:0-4163 GCA_031410075.1 Flavobacteriales bacterium | reverse complement strand
CCATTACGGGCATTGTAGATTTGCTTGACCATGGTCCAATCCAAAGAACAGGAACAAAAGTTGACTAATGACTGATGTCTGGATAAGTACTTGCGAGCGAAGTACTTTTCGGATTTGTGTCAAATGCTTTTCCAAACCAACAACTGAACGAAAGGAACCGATGTATTCCAATTGAACTCCAACAAATATTCGCCGTCGCGCTGGGCAATGCGCCTAACTCGAAGCTCTCCGTATCCGGCACCGCCTAATTCTTCACCTGCCTTCCAACGTTTGGCATTGCCAACCATGCACCACCAGCGCGTTGTGCCTTGATCGAGCAGAGCCTTTTCGATCGTGCGCCCTTCTTCAGGCTCCAGAACCATGCACTCGATCACAGCGCCGGTTGCCCGGGTAAAGCTGATACGGGCCTTCACCACCCGCGTGTCGTTCAGCACGAGCAGGCTTCCAGGTGGAATATGTTCTGGCAGTGACGCGAACCGGTGATCCGAAATTCGGCCTTCCCGGCACACTAGAAGGCGCGATCCTGCCCGATCCGCCAATGGTTGCTGAGCGATACGCTCAATAGGTAGGTCATATGAGTAGTCACTGATCTGGATCTCTTGAGGGCGCATGATCGGGGGTGAAGGTCATCCATGAAACACAAAGCCCCTCCGTTCGCACGGAAGGGCTTTGATCTGCAGATGAACCTATTTGAACGTGATCATACCGAAACGATACTCGGACTTGCGCGTGGCGTAAATGAACATCCGATCACCCGGAAAAGACCTGCAATCGTTGGGTTTGAAGATCGCACCCTTTCGCTCCTGGTTCAGCAAAGCCTCCCGATGAACGGTACCATCGCCTTCTACGGTCGCAAGTGTTACAACCGCATCGTCTCCTTTCAATTCGAACTCCTTTACCCGCTCCCCTTTGGGAAGGAAGAGATTTTCTCCATTGTCGTTGAAGATCAAGTAGATATTATCATCCTTCACGTGCATGGCGTAGCTGCTGTAGTACCCGCCATCATTCACCGTGTGCTGGCGTTTGACCACTTTGCTCGCCCATTCGATGTTCCCTTGTGGGTCCACGTTCACCACAATGATATCGTTGTAGATGTAGTGGGTTGAGCAGCGTGTATTGCCCCGCTGATCCGTGTAGCAAACAGTATACGACCGGTATTGTTCCGCGATCATGATCGCCCCGCCATCTTCCTTGGAAATGATCTTGTCCAAGTCGTAACTCATCATCTCGAGTTCCTCATCTTTCTTCTTGGCTTTTTTCTCTGCCTTCTTCTCCTCCCTTTCGCTCATCCCTTCGGTGATAAAATCATCCGAAAACTCCTTGTAGCTCTCATGTTTCACCTCCTTCGTTCTCTGATCCAGACTGAGGAAGAATACCCCACGAATGGCCCAGCTCAATTTGTTGCCATAGAACCCACCACAAATAATGTCGCCATCCTTGTCCTCTTGGAAAGTGAGGTCCTGAAGGAATTTGTCGTTCACTTCGATCTTGTGCTCAATAGGTGTGCTACTACCCTTTTCGTAGACAAGCAAATAGTACGTATGGTCGGGTTTTTCTTGGCGACGCAGCTCCCTGCGTTCACGTTTCTCGGGATACTTACGGCCCACATAGATCACCGCTCCATCTCTTGTCTCCATGCGATCGTCCATCGTGAAATCATCCGGCAGGTCGCGCTTCACACCATCAAGGTCCGCATCCCCTGAGATCTCATCCAATTCGAAGTCCACGAATACCGTTCGCGAACGGGCATCCACTTTCTTCTCTTTTGGCTCGGTCACCTCAATGCGAATTGCCTTTTCGTCCCGGGTGAAATCCACAGAAAACTCACCAGCGTTCCGTTCCTTGTCCGAGTTGATGGTCGCTACCTTCTTACGAGCGCCAAGTGGGCTGTAGTCAGCTTCGTTATAGCCACGTGCGAACAATTCGTTCCGATCGGCCTTTTTATCGTAGCGGCTTGTGAATATGATGATCTTGTCTTTCATCAGAAGGATCTTCTCCAATGAGCGTTCGTCATCCAACATCCCTTCGTCCATGGGCTTCTGATATATCCGATGGAGATCCAGATCCATTTTCTGGATCAACTGCTCCTTTTTCCGATTCATCCACAGATACATAGCATCATCCGTGGTCTCCATCACAGTTTGGAAATTCCCATCCTCCTTATCGTTGAGTTCGGGTCCCCATTTCACTTCGGCCCGCGTCGTTTTCGTCTGGGCCATTGTACCGACGGTTTGGAACAGCGCCAGTAGTATCAGGAATGGTTTCAATCGCATTGGATAGGTGGTTTATGAGCCGCGAATGTAAACGGGCCGCCGCAACTGGCAATGAGCGTGCCGAACAGGCCTAGCTCGGGGCCAGCGTCCTACTTTCACACCGAAACCATGTCGCTCTGGACCCGATTCACCATTGCCTTTGCCTGTGCTGGTGTGGCCATGGTGCTTGTGCGTTTCTGGAGCCAGCGGAAACTGCGCAAGCATGTTCGTGACCTGGAGCATGAGCAAGTGCGCGGTGAGGAACGCCAGCGGATCGCTACGGACGTACACGATGATCTGAGCGCAGATGTGAGCAATTTGCTGTTGCTCGCACGCATGGGCCTGCGGAACAGCGCGCCTGGGTCACCTGGCTTCGCAGAATTGCAGCGCATTGAAGATGTCACCGGCGGCATATTGCGAAAGATCGACGAGATCATTTGGAGCCTCGATCCCAAAAGTGATCGGTGGGATGCCAGTATCGCCTTCATCGATCGATATGCCGCCGAACTGGCCAACCAGCATGGCTTGGAGTTCCGCACCAATACTGAAGGTGTGAGGTCACCTGTGCACTTGAGCCCACCGAAGCGCCGTGACCTGTACCTCGCCGCCAAGGAAGTGCTGCAGAATGTTGCCGAACACGCCGGTGCAAAGACGGTAAACCTTGTTGCCCACACCATGCATGGCGCGCTGGTACTGCGCATTTCTGACGACGGACCGGGCGACCTGAATGTCGGAGGCGGTGGACAAGGCCTGTTGAACATCCGTAAACGCATTGAGCGTTGGGATGGCAGTGTGCGCACGGATCCTGTTCTACCACAAGGAACAAGCGTGGTTATCGCGATGCCGTTGGACGAACATCACCCCAACGAGTGATGCGCCAAGAAAAACAACCGGATACATTGGCCGGGTCTCTCCGCACACGTACTTCCCACTGACCATGCTCAACGGCAAAGCGATCAATGTGCTTCTCATTGAGGACCATGACGATTACCGCAACAGCCTGACCACCCTGCTGAACAGCAGTGGGCGTTTTACCTGCACGGCCCACCCCAACGCTGAAGAAGGGCTGAAAGCCATTGCCCAAGAACATCCACAAGTGGTTCTTATGGATATCAATCTTCCAGGAATGAACGGCATTCAGTGTACACGCACCATCAAGGACCGTTGGCCTGCAACCCAAGTGATGATGTGTACCGTTTACGAGGACGACGAAAAGATCTTCGACGCACTGAAGGCTGGCGCTACCGGTTATGTGATCAAACGAGCGCCCATCGAG
The DNA here is from genome assembly GCA_031410075.1 of Flavobacteriales bacterium. Taxonomy (GTDB): domain Bacteria; phylum Bacteroidota; class Bacteroidia; order Flavobacteriales_F; family PHOS-HE28; genus PHOS-HE28. The sequence continues at coordinate 635 of JANNYL010000189.1, read as the reverse complement.
GAATTGTTCGATGCAATAGACACGGTTCTAGCTGGCGGTTCGCCCATGAGCGCCACCATTGCCCGCAAAGTCGTGGGAAGTTTCCAAGTGCGAACGGAAGTGAACGGTGAACGGCTCAGCGAGCGCGAGGGACAAGTATTGGATTACCTGAGCACCGGCTTGCGCATGAAGGAGATCGCCCACCAGATGAACCTAAGCCCGAACACTGTGCGCACCCACGTGCGGCACATCTACGAGAAACTACAGGTGCAAAGCAGAACCGAGGCGTTGAACAAGATGCGGTACCCAAGGGGGAAAAGCTGACGTTGGGAATAAGCGCACAACGAGCGCTCAGTTGGCACATGCCTTCAAGGTGTTGATCAACAAGCTCGTGATCGTCACGGGCCCAACTGCATTGCCCCCCCGAGTGTGATAGCGCTCAATGTCCTGCTCTTTCCAGGTTCTTCTTCAAACTCCGCAGCACGAACTCGTGCTCTTGCTCTATACCCAACTTTTCCAACGGGGCCCAATACCACCTTGGCTGCAGATCGGAACGGTAAGAGGACGTCCGGGTGACGCGCGTACCGGATCCTTCTCGTTCGAACGCGTAGTCCGCATCGCCGAAGTGGAACCAATGCCGGCCGGTGAGTTCATAC
>JANNYL010000188.1:0-3949 GCA_031410075.1 Flavobacteriales bacterium | reverse complement strand
CCGCCACTTGGTACGTGCCCAATCCCTACCGAACCTATAAGACAAGCAATCCAGGACAGCAGTCACCTACAGCTCGTCTCAATCCGAACCGCGTGCGTGGAACAGGAACGACGTTCCAGACCATCCAATCTTCCGTACCTCTTTTCGTTGCGGTGAACATAAACTGTGTGCCGTGCCATAACGCGCAGACCGGTCGCGGGGATCTCGCCGGTAACGGCCAAGTGGCCGGCGGCATCGCTCCCAACACCACGGGCTTCGTGAACAACCGCAACATGGCGGCTGACTTGCGCAGCACGTATCGTAAGAACGGATTCTTCTACAACTCGACCGAGAGCACTTCGGGGTTCGGCATGATGAGCGACGGCGTCATGGAGACATGGTTCAATCAGAGCGGTATCACCAACTATTTGGGTGACTATCAAGCAGAATTGCTCGCTTGGTCCGGCGGCATCGATCCGGCGAACTGCCCGCAGTGTTTCGTCACCACCAACTTCCCGTTCTCTGCTTCCACTGTGCAGGACGCATTGCCGGGTGTTGGCCTGCGGCAGACATTGAATGGTGCGACTATCGGAAGCGTGACCCAGTTGAACGTCATGTTGGATCTTGTCAATACGCGTCCAACGGAGTATGGCATGATCGTAAAAGGCATTTACGGTGGAGAGATGCGTGGGTTTTACTACACGGGCACGAACAACTACCAGAGCGATATCGCCGGCCAGGTTGTCACACACGCTGTACTGGTCGCTTCCGCACAAGGCACTGGCGGTGCGCTCAGTTGGACGCTTGTTCAACCCACAACGAAAGTGCGTGCAGGAGTTGATCAAGATGCCGATGGAATTCTCGATCATGATGACTTGAACGCACGCGTGAATGTTCGCGCGATACTGGAAGGGCCATTCGATGGCACGGCGATGAAGAGCGATCTGAACACGAACAACCTGTTGCCGGCCACCGATCCCTATGGCTTGGGTGAAACGATGAACCCTGATATAAAGAGTTGGGTAGGATTGTCCGCCCCCGTTGATTGGGCCAAGGTGGAATTGCGCAGCAATGTGAACCCGACCATAGTGGTGTCTTCTCGTGCCGTGCTCGTTCAGCGTTCCGGTAACCTGATGCAACCGACCGGAGAACAGACGATCACATTCCCGGGCGTTGCAACGGGCAACTACCATGTAGTGGTGAAGCATCGGAACCACTTCGGTGTGATGAGTTTCACACCTTACCTGCTCCGCGATCCGGGAACGATGGTGGATTTTACCACGTTGAGCACAGCGACATACGGAACCGACGCACGCAAGACCGTAGGCGCCTCGCAGGTCATGTGGTCTGGAAATGTGACCGGTGACGGCGTTCTCCAATACACCGGTGCCGGAAACGATAGGGATCCCATCCTGGTCCGCGTTGGCAGCACGGTTCCGAACAATACCGTGTTGGGCTACTATATCGAAGATGCGAATCTCGACGGCATCGTGAAGTATGTGGGCGCCAGCAATGATCGCGACCCCATTCTATTGAACGTTGGTAGCACAGTACCTACGAATACGAGGGCGCAGCAGCTGCCGTAAATCCTGATCGGATCCACCTTGATGAACAGGGGATCATGGCAACATGGTCCCCTGTTCGTTTATGAACGCGTTGATATCTGTTCGTGATCGTGAACAAGAATGTGGACACTATGCGGTGTAGGGACATCGCGGACCCTGCCCGCCACGGGCAGATTTGCGAACGGTCCCGGATCCCAGACTCTCCGATCGCGGTGCGGAAGCGTTGGTGATGGAGCGTAGGCCCGTGGTCGGATGTTAGAACCTGTTCGGGATCTCTTACAGGGTGTTCAAATTCTTCTTGTCCCTCCATACCATGAAGCGGTTCCTTCTTGCGCTTGTTCTCTCGATCCCGGCCTTGCTCGGTAAGGCCCAGGTAGCAGTTTGTGGAACTCCGGGGTTCGATGGGCCTGCTAACGTGGCCCAAACGATCAATACCTATTATCCGCCGAATGGTGATGTGACCTTGGCGGCAGGTGCTAACACGGTGGTACTTGCGGCCGTTCCGGGCACCGATGCCTTCGGCAACAGCTTCGGTTCCGATGCGATCACAGCGGGTGACCTTTTGTTGATCATCCAGGTGCAAGATGCTGATATCAACACGTCGAACAGCAACCTCTATGGAGGCAACAATGCCACAGGTGGTCCTGACGCTTTGGGTGGCACGGGCACCACCGCGATCAACAACACAGGCCGTTATGAGTATTCGGTGGCAACCAACAACGTGCCGCTAACGGGCGGTACGTTGACCTTCCGCGGTGGCGGCGCGGGCAACGGAACGGTGTACGCTTATACCAACCGCGCAGGAACAGCTGCGCTTTCAAGGAAGACCTTCCAAGTGGTGCGAGTGCCGCAGTACAGCAACCTAACGCTCACCTCCAACATTGTTTGCCCTCCTTGGAACGGTTATGCAGGAGGCATCGTTGCCTTTGACGTGGCCGGAGCGTTCTCGTTCGGGGGCTTCACCATCAGTGCGAATGGACGCGGCTTCCGTGCGGGTTACCAAGAACAGGCTAGCTCGGGTGCGAATGCGGAGAACACTTATGTGACCACTTCCTTGACGGAATCATCCGGGAAGGGAGAGAACATCGCAGGTACTCCACGCTACATGTGGGATGGATTCTCCGCTGTGGACCTGGGGGCTTCCTGGAACGGATTCCCTGGAGGCGACTTTGGTCGCGGTGCTCCCGGGAACGGCGGTGGTGGGGGCAATGATCACAATGCTGGTGGAGGTGGTGGTGCCAATGGTGGTGCCGGCGGCGTTGGCGGTTTGGGCTGGGCGGGTGCTGGAGGAACGAATCCGAGCGGCGGCCGACCGGGTGATGTACCCACGCCGGCGCTGGGCCGTTTGTACTTGGGCGGAGGTGGTGGCGGCGGCGATGCGAACAACGCATTGACCGGAGTAAAGGGCGGAGTGGGCGGTGGCATCGTGCTGATCAATGCTGGCTCCATCTCCGGAACGGGAACCATCAATGCGCTCGGTGATGATGGCGATGTTGGGGCCTTCGGCAGCGCACCGGACGGAGCGGGTGGAGGTGGTGCAGGTGGAACGGTCTTCTTGAACGTTTCCAACAACAGTCCAACGGCCAACCTCACACTGAACTCCAAGGGTGGTAGGGGTGGGAACACCTTGAACGACAGTGGCGTTGAGCATGGTCCAGGTGGCGGCGGCGGCGGGGGGTGGATACGTTATAACGTACCCGGCGGAACGGTAACGCGTGATGTGGGCTTCGGTGCGAGCGGGAAGGCGAACGGGGGCGCTGGTATCGCACACGGCGCAGCCGATGGTCAGAACGGGTCCGAGGCATCCTTCGCCTTCGCGTCGTTGCCAACTTACCTCCAAGGCCAAAGCTCCACTTGCTATCCTACGATGCAGGTGACCAAGACGTCTTTCTCCGCGCAGAACAGCGTGGGGATCCCGCAAGGGGCGAACACAACGTATGCGATCACGGCCACGAACATTGGCGCCGCTGGCAACGCGGGCGGCGTGCGTGTCGAGGACTTCCTACCCACAGGTATCACCTACGTGAGCGCGACAGTGGTCTATGCCGGTGGAGCAACCGGGCCGGGCACATTGACCAACCTCGGCACAAGCACACAGCCCAAGTTCGGCGACTTCAACGTGCCGTTCAACGGCACCGTCACCATCACGCTTACAGTGCTGGTATCTTCCGCACAAGTGCCCGGTACGTACCACAACGGGGCACAGGTAAGCTACCTGGATCCCACGCGTACCACGGCGAACGCAACACGTCGGATCAGCCCGGTGACGAACAGTTATTCGGGCGCGCTCACGACCTACGAAGTGGGTGGCGCAGCGGTACTCGGCAGCAATTACAGCAATGCCGCAGCCGGACCTGCTGGTGAGAACGTACTTGTCCTGAGCTTTCCCGTGGCCAACGATGACG
>JANNYL010000187.1:0-1920 GCA_031410075.1 Flavobacteriales bacterium | reverse complement strand
CAAACATGGCCAGTTCCTTGCGCCGGACAACATGATCAAACCGGCCAAGAAGTGCGAAAGCGTGGGTAACAGTAAGATCATACTGACCGAGCGAGGCTACACGTTCGGATACAACGACATGGTGGTTGATCCTCGTGCGTTCTATCACCTTCGCCAAACAGGGTATCCAGTGGTATTCGACATCACACACAGCATTCGCAAGTACGGTATCCCCAGTGCCGATCCTCGTGGTGGCAACCGTGAGGTAATGCCCACCATCGCACGCGCTGGTGTGGCTGCTGGAGTGGATGGGGTGTTCATCGAAATACACCCTGATCCCGCAACTGCGAAGTGTGATGCTGCTAGTCAGCTGGACATGAGCAAGCTTGAAGAATTCATGGAGCCCCTGCTCGAACTCCACGCTGTGGAAGTAAAGTATCGTCACCAACCCGTTCACGCATAACACACCGTACTTCTTCGTCCGCGTTGTAGCGGAACGGTTGCGGTAAACAACTTACCATGGAACTTTATCTGGATAGCGCTGACATCAAGGAGATCGAGGAAGCCTTCAAACTCGGTTTTCTCACAGGTCTCACCACCACCCCAACGTTCATGCACCGAGGTGGTGTCACGAACATCGACAAGATGATCCTGGACCTCGCTAAAAAGGTCCCGATCCTGCAGGTGGAAGCCCTCGGGGAGACTGCTGAAGAAGTAGTGAAAGAGGCGAAGCGTCAATTGAAAATGGGTTTGAAGAAGGACACGACGGTCTTCAAGATCCCCGTTTCCCTCGAAGGCCTTCGTGCATGCCGCATGTTGCGCAACGAGGGGATAATGGTCAACGTGCATCTTGTGTACACATTGCAACAGGCGTACATGGCCATGCAGGCTGGGGCTACATATGTATGCCCGCTGGTAGGTCGATTGCAGGACCAAGGTCATGATGCACTCAGTTTGGTTCAGCAATGTGTGGAGGCTGTGAACTATTACGGTTATGACAGCAAGATCATGTTCAGCAGTGTTCGCACGGTGGAACATGTCCGCAACGCCGTCACGATCGGTGTTCACACGATCACTGTTCCCTGGAAGCTGATGAAGCAGCTCACGGACAACCACATGACCCAGCTGGGAACGCAGCAGTTCTATGAGCACACGCGACTCATCACCATGAAAGTGAAAGACGTGTTGGGTCGCAGTAATCCCGTTGTTAAGGACAATGCCAGCGTGAGCGAGGCCTTGGTGGAAATGACCAAGCACGGCTTCGGCGCGGTGATGGTCGTTGATGCGAAAGGAAAGAACAAAGGTGTCTTTACCGATGGTGGCCTGCGCCGTGGATTGGAGAAGGAAGGCAACAAGTTCCTCTCGAAGAAATTGAGCGCGATGTCATTCAGCGAGCCGATCACTATTGCTCCTGAAGCGCTGCTGGATGAAGCCCAGAAGCTGTTCAAAGAGAAGAAGGTCGACACGATCAGCGTAAGCGAGAACGGCAAGCAGCTCGGTATGCTTGACATCCAGGACATGATGAAGGCGATCGCGGGTTGAGCAATGACCGTTCGCGAGCGTTTCAGTGCCCACGGCACGCGGTTCGTCATCAGTGAGCGCGAGTTCGATCGGAGGTCTTCTTCGTTGAAAGCTGTTCTCTTCGATTGGGACGGCGTCTTCAACGATGGTTTCAAGGATGCTGAAGGCGGAAGTCCGTTCAGTGAAGTGGACAGTATGGGGGTGAATCTTTTGCGCTTCTCCTTGTGGCTGAAGAATGAAGAGCAACTTCCTATAGCCGGGATCATAACGGGTCAACAGAATCCTTTCGCGGAACGCTTTGCCCAGCGTGAGTGCTTCCACGGGCTTTACATGGGCTTTGCGAACAAACCGGAGGCCCTTGAACAGTTCTTGGCCACCCATGGCTTGCGGGCCGAAGAAGTGGCCTTCTTCTTCGATGAT
>JANNYL010000186.1:0-3175 GCA_031410075.1 Flavobacteriales bacterium | reverse complement strand
GGCTCGCCCCATGCACCGTCAGCCTTCTTGCGACTTACATAAATGTCCAAGCCACCCATGCCGGGGTGTCCGTCGCTGCTGAAGTACAACGTGCGGCCATCAGGATGTATCTGAACGCTTTCTTCCTGGAACGGGGTATTGATCGACTTTCCGAGCGGCTCAGGCTTTCCGAACGCTCCATCATCACCTAACGTGCTCACGTAGATGTCCATTCCTTTCAACCCATCACCTGCTTGCGTTGCCCGAACGAAGTAGAGCGTTTTCCCATCACTGGCCAGCGAAGGTTGACTTTCCCAATTGCGTGAATTCACAGGTGTGCCGAGATTGTCGGGCTTGGTCCACCGTTCACCAATGCGGCGGCTGATGAACAGATCACAACTTCCAACACCGCGAATTCCTTCACCATATGATCCATCGACCCCGGCGCACTTGGTGAATATGATGAAACGACCGTCGGGGCTTAGCGTTCCTGCTCCTTCATTCTCCTTCGTGTCCACGCTGGGGATCGCGCGCGCAGTGCTCCAAACGGTGTCCGTACGGTCACTCACATAAAAATCCTCCTGCATTCCATATGGCACCGACGGATCCTGAACTCGGCGTGTGAACAACAAAGTGGCATTATCCGCGGTGATGCACGGATAGTATTCGGGGTCTTTCGTGTTCACATTCTTGCCAAGGTTCTTTGGCGAGAACGGCACTGGGTGCTTCACGGCTTCGCGCGCGAAGGCGCAATTCTCGATACCAAGCAATGCACGGGCTTTGCGGATAGGCTCATCCTCAAGCGTCAGGTATTGTCGGAAGTGAAGCTCAGCCTCGTCGAATTTCTGCAATTCGAATTCGAGCTGCGCCAAATGAAGCGTGGCAGGCGTGAAGTACTTAGGGGTTATGGCTACTACTTCGCTCCACCAGATCAGAGCGTCTGCTGATCGCCCTTTTTGCTCGAACATTTCCGCGAGGTAGATGCGAGGTTCTATGAAACCAGGATCCATTAGAGCAGCCTTCTTCAGGTCCTCTTCCGCGCATTCCCATTTCTGCTGGCGCATACAAGAGCCGCCGCTCTCGTACAATTTGATCGCCTTCTTGTCCTTTGAACTGTACATGCCCGGCTGGGCTTGAGCGGCGTTCGGCAGAGAGTGGATCGCAAGAACGAGCGCTGCAATTCGCAGCACTACGCTCGCCATTCGTGCAAAGGGATCAGCGCGGAGGCTCATGGAATGTTCAGGTACTTGTGCGTTTGAAGAGAGACACGCCAACGCGGTTTTGTTTTCACGTGATCCACGATCAATGGCATCATGGTTTCGCGCTTGCTCCATTCAGGCTGCAGATACAGTGCGCATTCGGCCCCAACTTTCAAAGCTTGTTCTTCGGCCCAAGCCAGGTCGTGCTTGTTGAATGCGATCACTTTCAATTCGTCAGCTCTAGCGAACGCCTCGGGCAAGGCATTCTTGAATTTCTTCGGACTCAAGCACACATGATGCCATTCCCCACTGAACGGATGCGCACCGCTTGTTTCGATATGCGTGCGGAAACCCGCCGCCCTGAGCGTTGCTGTTAACTGGGACAAGTCATGCATCAATGGCTCGCCTCCAGTGATCACTGCAATTCGAGCTGGGAACAACGATGCTTCAGCCGCGATAGTTGCCACACTTTTGGTCGGGTGCAGGCTTGCATCCCAACTTTCTTTCACATCACACCATGTGCAGCCCACATCACAGCCGCCGAGCCTGATGAAGTATGCAGCCTGGCCCGTGAAGACACCTTCGCCCTGCAGGGTATAGAACGATTCTACGATCGGTAGTTCAACTGACATGGATTGCAAAGGAAACCCAGCTATGGTTCTCCAATAAAAAAAGCCCACACAGGGCCACGTTCATAGAACCTATGGTTATCACATAGGCGGGGTCGCGATGATGGCTTCCGTAATCCTCCTGTTGCCGAAGCAAATCCCTACCGAAGTAAGGCTGAGGCCCGCCGTAGACCACCGAGGGTGCGACTCCTGATGGAAATTGTTGGTTCCGATGAACAAATGGCCTGTGTGGGCTTCGCGATTACGTCCATTTTACTGGACGACAGATGCTGTACAGGTGATGAAAAGAACAGAACGATACGAATGTATATGCACCTGATAGGAACGGCAGCGAAAAGTTGAAAACTCTTTGGCCCTCCTGATCTGCGGTCATTCCCCTTTTTGCCCAACGAACTGGTCCTCCTTGTCCTCGAACAGTATATTGAACGTGGTGAGCGAACCGTAGCAACGCGTGATGTATTGCTGCAACTCCACTTTTTCCTGTTCGCTGAGCGCTGGATGGGCGTTGATCTTCTGCTCCAACACACGGAAGCGGTCACGGATCATCACGATCTTGTGGAAGAAGTCCTCGATCGGCACTTCCTTGCTCTTGATCGAGGTATCCGCGCTCTTCATCTCCAGCATGCCCTTCTGCCAGCGGCGCGCAAGATGCACTGGGCGCTGGGGCATATCGGCTTCGCGCAGCACGGCCCGCAACGCGTCCTTCACACTTTCCTTATCCAGTTCCGCAGCGCCGATCTCCACACCAGGAGCTATGGTAAAAAGGCCTTCGAAGCCCCGGCTAATAGGCTGTTCGCCATGTTCACGGAAAAAAATATGGACGGTACGTTCGTCCATTTCGTAAACAACGCCAACACCAAGAGTTGGATGCTTGACGCGGGCACCGATGCTTATGTCGTAGAGCTCCATTGAATGTCGTTTTAAGGTTCAGAAGATCGGAAGGCTTGAAAGTTCAAGTATTGCACAGGCAATGGTCAAATGGGCAACCGTTCAGGTGCATCAACCGGTGTGAAGTCACTCAGCTTGTTAAGGTCCAACCGCATGCTACCGTTCTTCGAGCTGAAAGCACGCACATAGCGAGCTCCCCAAGCGATCTCGTCGAAGCGGAACGAATGGCGGGTGATCACTTGTTGCATATAGCCTTCGTCAATGCCCTTCAGGACAAGGATGACCTCAGCTCGGCGCTGAACAAGATCCTCATAACTGGTTCCTGCCAATGGGCTTTCCGCGTTGATCGGATGCACCAAGGTCCAGCTCAACGGCAGGAAACTCACCTTTTCGAACTGCAGTTTGAGGTTGTAATAGTTCAACCGTTCACCCTGATCGTCCACGTCGGCCATCACCAGCATCAGGCGGGCTTCCATCTCC
>JANNYL010000185.1:0-2341 GCA_031410075.1 Flavobacteriales bacterium | reverse complement strand
CACGGCACCTTGTTGGTGATCGATCATCTTTTGAACGATCACGGCATTTCTTTCCGGATACTTCCTGCGCGCTTCGCAGGGGTTAACCGAGCAGCGCGATTGACCGGGATGTACCTGCTCACATTGGGCGGCTGGCTGTTGTTCAGGGTCACGAGTATGCAACAAGCGGGCGATATCGTTCGAAACATGTTCTTGAACTTCGCATGGTCACCGGAAGTCGCAATGCTCGCGCCACCAGTTCTGGTTCTGATGATCGTGCTGTTCGCATTCCACATAGCGCAAGAGCGGCGAAACGATGATCTTATGGTACTCAGTTGGTCGCCCTTGGCGAGATTTGGCTTGTATGTGTTCCTGATCATTACGATCCTCACGGTTGGGATCAAACCGATGCCCTTCATCTATTTTCAGTTCTGAAACCATGGAGAGATCCGCTCAAGGCAGACGGCACTGGTTGTGGTACGCTGGGATCGCAATTCTCGCCATCCTGCTCGCGGAAGGGTTCCTCAACCTCGTGATCTCACCAACCATGGAGAAATCCTTGTGGTTCACAGGGAGCATTCACCAACCGGACAAGAAATTCGGTTTTCGTTTCTCACCGAATTATCACGGCTGGATGCGCTTTCCGGATGGCGTGTTCCTGGAGCGGCTCGACCTTGATGAATTCGGTGACCGGATGCCAGCTGAACGCCCGGCGAGTGGAACGGATGTTGTGCTGATCGGTGGCTATTCGATGACCTTTTCTTACGGCGTGAAGGATGAACACACCATTCATCATGTGCTTTGCAACAAACTCAAGCTCCCCACCCGAGTGCGCAACACGGCCTGGCCCGGATTCGATCCAGTGCGAAATTTCCAGATCTACAAGGACCAGGTAGGCACTGGAAAAAGGGCGGATCTTGCTGTTGTGTTTTTTTTCGAGGAAGACCTGGAAGTGTTCGCTGGCCTTCCTGATCCGACAACAGCTTTCAAAGACCCACAGGCCGAAAGGGATCTGTTCTCTTTCTTCGGCCATCACGCGCTACAAAGGCCCCGGTCCAAAGTTCAAGATCTGCTGGGCACACTCTACTACCACAGTATTCTTGTCCACAAATTGGGATCCACACTTGGCGAGTTGGAAAAGAAATACATCGAGCAGAGATCGAAATTGACGAGAGAGAACGCCAAAGGCCAAACATCACCACTTCCTGACCCTTCAGAGTTGGGCAAATTGCGGATCCAGCAATTCGCGAATGAGTTGTTCGCCTATTTCGGGAACAATGAACATGTACTTTTCATTTGCCTGCCGAGCAGCGATAATGCGGAGTACTACACACCACTTGTTGGAGCCCTGCCCAACGGAGCACATGTGGTGGATCTGAATCGCACGGAAATGGATTCTATTCGTGTATTGGGCACAATGGCTTTGGGGCACTATACAGCACCATCGTGTGAATTCATCGGTAAACGGATCGCCGAAGAATTGGATCCGATGGTGATCAATAGCCAGAGATCCGACCATTGAGGTCGTTCCTTCATTTTGCCGAACAGAAATTCGAGCAGAACGCAGAGGGCCCCGGAAGTTCCGGGGCCCTCTGCGTAAATGTTCAGGCAATTCAGTTCTTCACCACCTTCTCAACGATCTGCTTAACTCCATCGGTGATCCGAGCGAAGTAAACGCCATCGGACAAGTCGCTCAGATCAAAGCGCAACTTGTTCGAAGCAATGATCAGAGGGGTCGCAACCACAACGCCGGTAACATCGACCAACTCTACCACTGCACCTGAACCGAGCGCATGGGCCAACTGCAAGGTAACGAGGTTGTTCGTTGGGTTCGGGAACGAGTTCGGTTCGGCAGACAGGATCTCATTGAATCCAATACCTGTCAGATCAGAGTACAGCACATCATCGATGTAGTATTCACCGAGGTCAGACCCACCCCCAAAGGAGAAAAAGTCGATACACCCGAGTTGGTTCAGGCCAACAGCACCATCGGTTTCGGTGTTGAAAGGGAACGTGATGATCTCCACATCGTTCACCGCGATCGTGGCAGAAACCGCGTTCAGGTCAAAGGACATCGACACCTCGAACCATGTATCGTGCGGAAAAGCGCCGGTGAGTTCGGTGGCATTGGCTGTGCCGGAAATCGCGCTACCTGAGAAAATGACTTCAGCAGCAAAGGCTGGCGTGGTAACATCTTCGGCATGCTGAATGTTGAAATACCCTCCTTTTCCCGTAGGGATATACATCGACCAGCTGAGCTCGTAAACACCAGCGGTCTTATCCCCCAGCAGCAGCAGAAGGTCACCTGGACCACCGTTCGCAGCACTATTGCTGATACAGGCCATACTGTTTGTACCAGAAG
>JANNYL010000184.1:0-8115 GCA_031410075.1 Flavobacteriales bacterium | reverse complement strand
CCACGGTTCTCACTGCACTGGTTTTTTGGGCCACGGGCTGCTTGCATGCCCAGCAGTGGGAACCCGTGGGCCAAGGGCGCTTTGCCACACCCGGTTCCATTTATACTTTGTTCGGCGACTCTGTTGCCGATAAATTGTGGGCTGGTGGCACGGCAAAATGGTACATCGAAGGGGCCGATACATTGACCATTAATGGAGTTGGGCGTTGGGACGGCAATAGCTGGGATACACTGCCGAACGCGCTTCAGATCTGCAATGGCAATGTGTGCCAGCCCATGTATAGTATGCTGCGCTATCACGGTGATCTATATGTGGACGGTGCGTTTCCTTTTTACGAGCCCGATGGCAATCTGGATAGTCGGTTCGCGAGACTGAACAACACCAGCTTGGAATGGGAGGGCTATACCTGTGATGCCTATTTTATGAACGGCATTGCCAGTGTCGCGTACGAAACCACTTCGGACTCGTTGTTTCTAGTTGGTTACTACGGCTCCCTGTGCAGCTTGGATAGTAGTAACGTGTACACCTACGATGGCACCACCATACAACGGTTCCAGCCATTCGACGATTGGCCAAACCATGATGATTATGTTGGTTTGGTATTCAAGTTCTTGGATCGGTGGTATATGACAGGGTTGTTCGATGACCCTGTTTCGCAGCAGACATATGGTTTCCTTCGCTACACGGGCACCAGTTGGGAGCCTGTGCCGGGTTTCGAAACGCCCGCACCTATCAAAGACTTTCTCATACACAACGACACATTGTACATGTGCGGGTATTTCTATGAAGGGCCGGGATCGCCGGGCAATCTGGTTACCATGTACGATGGCGAGAACTGGAGCAACTTGGGCGGTGGCCTTACGTTCGATCTGCAGAACCAGGTAACGTATGCCAATGCGTTCGACATGCTCTGGTGGCACGATAAGTTGTACGTGGCGGGCTTGTTCTTTTATGCCGGTGGTGTACCCGCCGAAAACATAGCCCAATGGGATGGGCACCATTGGTGCGGCACAGGTGCGCACATGGTAAGCAGCGACCCCCATTTGCACGCCATGACCACTTGGCGAGATACGCTCTACATAGCCGGCGGTTTCGAAAGTATAGATGGGGTACCCATGAACCGTATTGCCAAATGGAACGGTGGCGATTTCGATGCGGATTGTAGCCCGAGTGTGGGTGTGGAAGAGCACGTGTCTCGCACCGTGCCACTTTCCATACAACCCAACCCCACCACCGATTTTCTAACCCTACGTTGCGCCAACCACCACCAAGGCTTCCTTTCCATTACAGACGCCTGCGGGCGTGTTGTTCTGCACATGTCCTGGCATGATGAACCGATAGATGTGCGCGGCTTGAGCAATGGGGTGTACCAATTGCAATTGCGCGACGACGAAGACCTACCATTGGGAAGCGAAATGTTCTTGAAGTACTAAGGCGAACGCCCTACCCGAACTCCACCCCGAACCCTGCCTTCTTCAAGTCCTCCCAAAAACGGGGATATGACTTGGTAACCACCTGCGGGTCGTTGATGGTGATGGAATCCAACACCAGTGCGAGCGGCGCGAGGGCCATAGCCATGCGGTGATCGCCACGTGGATCGAACGGCGGCGGAACCCGGTTGGTAATAGAACCGCTGAGGTCGAAACGGTCCTCACGTTTCGAAGAGTCAACTCCTAATAGGGTGAGCGCATCATGCACAGCGGCGATCCGATCGGACTCCTTCGCCTGCAGGTTGTGTAGGCCCGAGAAAAAACCGGTGCGACCGAGCCCGGCGAAGGTGAGCACAAGTGGTTGAAAGAGATCGGGGGTAAAGCGAAGGTTCGATTCCTGGTCGCGACCCGCCACGGAAGGTTTCAGGCAGATCCCCTTTTCGTACGCCTCACTCTCCACAGCAAAACCCCAGAGTTGTACAGCCCATTTATCGCCTTGCCAGCCGGCCGTGTCGAATACCAGGCCCGGAAGTTCAACGGTCGCATTCTTCGCGAGCGCAACCACCTCGTACCAGAACGATGCTGCACTCCAGTCCAATTCCACGTCCACTGTGCGACCGCCAAGTGCGGAATGCGGAACGCGGATCCATTCATCCTCCACCGCTGGCAGCACATTGAAATGTTCAAGGCACTTCATGGTCATGCGCACATACGGCTCGCTCAAACGCAAGCCTGCCCAGCGCAGAGCAAGGCCTTTTTCCATGCACGGTGCTATCAGCAACAGCGCGCTAACGAACTGGCTGCTCATGGGCGTATCGAGCGAGATCTCGCCACCCTTCATCCTGCGTCCGCGAACGCGGAAACCCGTTTCGACTTTTTCGATATCGGCACCCAACGCACGTAGCGCATCCACCAACATCCCATGGGGTCGTTCCAGCAAACGCGCGTCGCCGGCAATGATGTGTTCCTCTCCTTCCTGAACGCTGGCCCAGGCGAGCAGGAACCGGAAGGTCGTGCCGCCCAATCCGCAGTGCATCACGTGCGGACGGTCGCGAAGCAGACCATACAGAATGCGGGTATCGTCGGCATCGCCCATGTTCTGCACAAGCGACAGGTCGCCGACCAACGAAGCAAGGATCAGCGCCCGGTTCGCAATGCTCTTCGACCGGGGCAGATCGATGGCAACGTGTATGGGCCGTTCAGGCTTCGTTACGGTTACGCGGGCGTGCATCAACTGCGAGCAATCGGTAATGGTCGAGGGCGGAAGACGCTTGAGCAGCGGTAACAGGCACATCGGTAACGGCCGCACCAATGTCAGTAAGCAAGGTAAAATGGAAGACACCCTCGCGGTTCTTCTTGTCGCTGCGCATCAGTTCCACCACGCGGTGGTGATCGGTATCCTGCAACACGACAGCTGGGTAAAGGCCCAACAAGTGCTCCTGCACAGCGTCCATCTTATCGCGCTCGAAATGGCCGAGGCGCCAACTGAGCCACGATTCGCAGATCATACCGATCGCAACGGCCTCGCCATGCAACAGCGAGCGCTTCTGGCTTTCCAGCGTATAGGCCTCCAGCGCATGGCCAATGGTATGGCCGAAGTTGAGCAGCTTCCGGGGTCCGCTCTCGCGTGGATCCTCAGTAACCACTTCTGCCTTGATGGCTGCACTGCGCAGGATCAGCGGCAACAGGGCATCCAGATCATGCAAGGGCGCGCGGCGCACAGCGTTCCAATGCGATGCATCGCGGATCAATCCATGCTTGATCATTTCGGCCACGCCGTTCAGCAATTCGCGCTTGCCCAATGTTCGCAGGAACGGTGGATGCACGTATGTGCCCACCGGCGGCGCGAAGAGACCCACCAAGTTCTTCACCCCAGCGAGATCAATGGCGCTTTTGCCACCGATCGCCGCATCCACCATACCCATGAGCGAGGTGGGCACATGCACACTGCGTATGCCGCGCATGTATGCACCTGCCACGAACCCGCCGAGATCGGTGATCACACCGCCACCCAAACAGACCAGCACAGAACTGCGATCGGCACCGTTCTCCACCAGGTAGTTCCACAGGTTGCTGCACACCTCCAGGTCCTTGCTGCGCTCGCCGTGGTGCACTTCAATGGTGGGCGCGTTCGCGAGAGCCGGCACATGCGCCAGCAATTCAGGAAGGCACGCGGCCAAGGTGATATCATCCCCCAGCACGAAATACTTCACACCATGCCCGCCCTGGCCCAATGAACGCTGCAACATGGCCAGCGCGCCAACGCCCACGAATACCGGATGATCCCCGGCAACGAACTCATCCACCTGCCCGCGCGTTTTCGCCATTGCTACTTTGGTCCCGGTCCTCTCGCACTTAACCGGTGCTAAAGGAACGAAAGACCGACCAACGGCAATGCCCACCCCTTCAGCAACGATCCCCAAGACGCTGCCCAACCTGGGCGACACACGCATCGCGTTCGCGGCCAAGAGCGACCGTGAGCTCTGGCAGGCCCAGCAGTTGTACCGCATCATCGGCAACCCCACGATAACCGGCGTGGGCAGCTGGATCACCAAGGCGGCCCTCGCCTTGCACCTGCCGATCAAGGGCGTGGTAAAGGCCACCATCTTCAAACAATTCTGCGGCGGGGAAACCATCGAGGAAAGTCTCGTTACCGCGAAAAAGCTGGGAGCAAGCGGCATCGGCACCATTCTGGACCACAGTGTGGAGGGCAAGGATGATGAAGCCTCGTTGGACGAAACCGTTCACGAAGTATTGCGGACCATCGCCGCGGCGAAAGGCAAACCCGAGATCCCGTTCTGCGTGTTCAAACCCACCGGCGTTGCGCGGATGGACATCATGGAACGCGTGAGCGAAGGCACACCGCTTACAAGCGAAGCACAAGCCGAATGGCAGCGGGCCACCGCACGCATGGAGCGCATCTGCCAGGCCGCTTTCGATGCGGATGTGCCTGTTCTGGTGGATGCCGAAGAGAGCTGGATACAGCCCGCGGTGGATGCCTTGGTGGAAGGGATGATGAAGCGCTTCAATCAACAGCGAGCCATCGTGTACAACACCGTGCAATTGTACCGGCACGATCGGCTGGTGTACCTGAAGGAAGCGCAGGAGCGTGCAGCCGCTGGTGGCTACCACTTCGGTGTAAAACTGGTGCGCGGCGCGTATATGGAAAAAGAACGGGCACGGGCTGCCGAAAAGGGCTATCCCGATCCTGTGCAACCGAACAAGGAAGCCAGCGACCGCGATTACGATGCGGCCTTGCGTTTCTGTGCGGACCATCTGCACCACATGGCCGTGGTGGTGGGCACGCACAACGAACAAAGCACCCTGCTGATGGCGCGCCTTATGCAGGAACGCGGCCTGCCGAACAACGACGCACGCATCTGCTTCAGCCAATTGTTGGGCATGAGCGACAACATCAGTTTCAATATGAGCGCTGCCGGTTACCGCGTAGCCAAGTATGTACCCTACGGCCCCGTTAGCGAAGTGCTGCCATACCTGATCCGCCGGGCGAACGAGAACACCAGCGCTCGCGGGCAAACCGGACGGGAGTTGGGCTTGATCCTAACGGAGCGCAAGCGCAGAAGCGGGAAGACTTCCTGACGGTTCTATTCGCCGAACGCGTGGGACGAACACGAAATTCGTGTACCATTTCCACCTGTTTCTTTCCACAGATGACACAGATGTCACAGATGGGCCGCTACAGGCGGAGTCCATCCACATGCGTCTCTTCTGCATTCATCTGCGTCATCTGCGCCATCTGCGGATGAACGTGAACCATTTACTCGCGTGCCTGCTTGGGGAACGGATCTCCGTTATATTCAAACCCTGCTGGGCCACAGCAGCAGCAAGACCACCGTACCTGTTACACTGAGCCTGTCGTAGTGTACGCCCACGTTAGCACCAAAGCCCTTGGTAAGATCCGCAGCCCACTCGATGACCTGGACCTCGGTTGAGGCCATTGCGCTTTACCACCCACCCTGGTGGGCTTTACGCAACTGCCAAGCTCAACCAAGTCCGGAAATTGACGCAATGCGCTAATCCGCAGTTACCTGCAATGCCGTTGAGACCGTGCAGAATAAAATAGACAACAACTAATAAATAATAGTATGAAACGACTGACAACAATTTTAATTTTACTTACAATGTCGATGACATCATTTGCACAGACATATCAAATGCCTGCCGAGGACTTAACGCATGAAGGAACATGGCTACAATGGCCACATCAATATGAATACGGAATAACATATAGAAACAGATTGGATGCTACATGGGTTGCAATGACAAGTGCTTTGGTTGGTAGTGAAAAGGTTCATATCATAGCTTATAACTCAACCGAGCAAACTCGTATTACAAACTTACTGACCGCAGCAAGCGTTAGTTTGACAAATGTTGATTTCAAATTATTTCAAACAAACGATGTTTGGGTAAGAGACAACGGACCAATCTTCGTAAGAGATACAGGAGGAAATTTAAACATAGAAGATTGGGGATTTAACGGATGGGGAGGTGATTACAATTATAACCTTTGCAATCCAATACCATCAAGTGTTGGAACTGCTCTAAGTATTCCTGTGATTAATTTGAATTCTATAATGGTAGTTGAAGGAGGTTCTTTTGAGCTTGACGGAAATGGAGTTCTTTTGGCAACTAAAAGTTCAATACTAACCCAAACAAACTCAGGAGGTGCTTTAGCAATCAGAAATCCTGGAATGACACAAGCTCAAGCAGAAACTATTTTTACTCAATATATAGGCGCTACTAAATTTATATGGCTGGATGGGTTTTTAGGTCCAGACGATATTACAGATGCTCATATTGACGGCTTTGCGAAATTTGCAAACGACAGCACATTGGTAACAATGAATAATGCTGACTTGGTTTATTGGGGACTATCATCAACCGACATAGCAACACTTTACGCTTCAAGCAATGTAAGCAGTGTTGCATACAATATAGTATATGTTCCATTAACTCAAAATGATGTAGTGACTACCTATGGAAATAATTTGGGCTACAAAGGTTCGTATTGCAATTACTACGTTGCCAATAATGTTGTATTAGTTCCAAACTACAATGACCCAAATGATGCTGTTGCCAATGCCATCATTCAAGGACTACATCCTGGAAGAACAGTTGTCGGAATTGATTGTAGAAATTTATATGAAAATGGAGGAATGGTGCATTGCGTAACACAACAACAACCAACAGCTTCAGCAAGCACTGGTATCAACGACAATTCAAAAGATGAGAGAAAAATTGGACAAAACTTTCCAAACCCTTTCAACCAGACAACTACAATTAACTTAACACTTGCGACAAATTCCAATGTTCAAGTAATCATTTACAACTCATTAGGACAGATTGTTTCAAAACCTATCAATTCAAAATTCCCAACAGGCATCCACTCGTTGACAATTAGAGCTGACGATTTGCAAAATGGCGTTTATACTTATGTGGTAATCGTTGACAACCATAAAACTGTTAGCGGACGAATGATTGTTTCAAAATAATCTACCATGATGACAATGGAAGATGGCACAGCAGGTAACAGCGGGTTTAAGAAATTGGCGGTTCAGTGGTTAATTGAACATTCTACCTCGCATCAACATTTATGGTGGCTTGACAGTTTTGTGCTCCGAAATCGCCAACTTCTTAAACCCGCAAAACGTTAGTGGTAAGGCTATAAAAACAGACAACAATTATTGAAAATAAAACATATAAAATATTTATTGCTTCACCCAGCGACACATTAAGGGAAAGAGAACTTTGTGAAAGAGTGTTTTCGGAAATCAACCAAGGAGTTGGCAGCATCTTTAATTTCAGAATTGATTCACTTAAATGGGAAAATGATGTTAGACCTTCAATCCAAAATAAAGACGGACAGTCTATTATTAATACTGAAATTGGAGATTCATATGATGTTTTTGTTGGAATAATGAACAAAATATTTGGCACTCCAACTCCAAAAGCTGGCTCCGGAACAGAAGAAGAATTTAATAATGCCTTTCAAAGATATCAAGATAAAAAAAATGTTGAAATAGCATTTTACTTTAATGATGAGCCTCCAGAAAAAATGAGTGACTTAAATCCAGATGAATTAGTCAAAATTCAGAAATTCAAATCAAAACTTTCTGGTCTTGGTATTTATGGAACTTATAATGGAGCACTAGATTTTGAAGAAAAACTTCGTAAACATCTTACTAAATATTTTATTGAAGAATATAAAAAGAAAACTACGCCTTCGGTAGAAGTTGCTATTGACCTTATAAATAAAGAGGCATTAAGAAAAATATTTAACAATAGATTAAATGATTCTTTAAAAGGCTTTGATGATCAGCCAAGAGTATGGATCGACCCTATTATTGGTCGCACAAATGAGATTTCTCAAAATCCAGATGACAATTACAATCAACGTGTTCATTTAGAAGAAATATTACATTCATCAAATTCATATATAATAAAGGCTCCTTCACAATTTGGTCTAACCTCACTGGGGCACTTTTTAGTTAAGGAAGCTTGGGAAAATGATGAGTTGTGGGTTTGTAAGCTTCCCCTAAAGTCGGGCCAGTGATAACTGGAGGTCTCAGGGGCATTTTGGTTAGAGTTGGATGGGCACAGGCGGCCGGTAACCGAGTGCTTTGTGAGGTCGAAGATGGTTGTAATCGTACATCCATTCGGTGGT
>JANNYL010000183.1:0-2860 GCA_031410075.1 Flavobacteriales bacterium | reverse complement strand
CGATCTATGTAGCGGACGCGTTCAACCATCGCATCCGAAAGATCGAGGACGGAATTGTGTCAACCTTGGCTGGCAGTGGTATTCCAGGGGATGCTGATGGGCAAGGGACGAGTGCTTCGTTCAATACGCCAACGGGAGTCTATTTCACAGGTGGTATGCTCTATGTCTGTGATAATCTGAGCAACAAGATCAGGCGGGTCGACTCGTTTGGAAACGTTACCACCATCGCCGGATCCGGTGCTTGGGCTTTTCAGGATGGTCCAGCGGCGTCAGCTGCGTTCAAAGAGCCCAAGAGCATCGTCGTCGATGATGCTGGTGTCATTTACGTAGCCGATTATGAGAACCATCGGATCAGAAAGATCCAGAACGGCATTGTGACCACGGTGGCAGGAACTGGTTTTGCGGGTGATGGGACAGGGCCTGCATTGTCTGCCGATCTTCACCGCCCTCGGGATCTGTGCATTGCTACGGATGGCACCTTGTACTTTGTCGATCTGATGAACCACCGAGTAAAGCGCCTTACGACAGGCGGCATAGTGGAGGTGGTGGCAGGAACAGGTTATGCAGGATGGGCTGATGGAACGGGCACCGCAGCGGTACTCAATACGCCGGTTGGCATCGATTGGCTGTCGCCGACAGAATTATTGGTTCTGGACGCGGTGAACCCCCGGTTCCGAAAAGTCACAACAAGCGGAGTTGTGACTACGCTGGCCGGGTCGGGTGATACGGGCTACTTGGACGGCCCCGAAGCCTTGTCGAGCTTCGATCTGCCACAGGATATTTGCAAGGGCGCGAATGGTGACCTGTATATCGCTGACCGCAACAACAACTGCATCCGCATCCTCTACAAGTCCGGCAACGAACCCATGGGTCTTTCCGAGAACAATCTCACTGCGACGCTGCCCGCCTTCCCCAACCCGGCCATCGACCGCATCACCATCGATCTATCATCGATAACAGGAAAAGTTGAGGCATTCGATGTTTTCGATCAACGCGGAGTTCGCGTGATGTCCATTGCGCAGGTAGTCGGGGAACAACGATCGGCATTGCTCACGTTGCCTGTGGATCGTTTCGCATCCGGCACTTACCACGTTGGCATCAGGAGTGGTGGTGCCAATTACGTCAGCACATTCATCAAAGAGTAAGCTCGCTTAGTCGCGCACCCAGGTCTGCGTTCTGAAGAAGAACATCAAGTACCCGCGCACCTTCAGTTTTCCTTCGTTCCCTGCGCCGGGTTCTACCCAGATCTTGCAGTCGTAAATACTTCCTTTCTCCGGGTCGAGTATGGTGCCGTCGCCCCACTCGGTGCCATTCTTGACCATGTCGCGCATGATCTCCATGCCCACGAATTTCTGGTTGAAGCGATCGTCATCCTCATCGCATTCTTTGCAGATGGGATCGGGGTCTTCCCCGACATCGGGAAAGATCTTCAAGAGCCGTCCGAATGCTTTGCAGCCGCGTTCGGTGATCTCAATGATCGAACGTTTCTTCCCAGTGTTCTCATCAATGGTGACCCAACGACCAAAGATCCCGTTCTGCGCGAAAAGGGTGCAGGTCAGCATCAGCGAGGAGAACAGGACGATCGCGCGCATGATCAGAAACTGCGGTTGATACCCAGGACATATCGGAAGGCCAGGTGATCGGTTTCGCCAGCAGGGATATTGCTCAGGAACAGAGGCGCATCGAACCGCAAAGTGAGCGGCTTTATATCAACGAGCTTCCAGAACTTCTTTATGGTTACCGCTACGCCTGCGCCTGCATCTGCTCGGGGCGCGGCGAAACGCAATTGAGAAGTGCCTTGGTCCGTGACCTGTCGATAGCCCATTGATCCCACATCGCCGAAGAGGTAGGCATCTATGTGCAGCCAATTCCGTGTGGGCTTTGGCCGAAGGCGTATCAGTCCATCCACATCCAGTTCCGCGTTGATCGCCCCACCGCTATTGCCACGGTATCCGAGGACCACATTGCCGTTCTCCGCAAGCTCAGGTGCCAAGTAGCCCGCGTAGCCACGGAGTCCCAATCCACCGCCCATTTGGTAGCGGTTTACCGTAGTTCCATAGCCTTGCCATTCAAGTGGAATGAAGCCCGCACTGCGATCGTACTTGCTCTCCATCATGTCCTCGGGCGATGCACCGGCCAGGAAGAGTTGGCTTTCGCGAGGAGTTTCTCCGGTGCCGAATTGAGCGAAAACGCGCGTGTGCAACTTCAATCGTCCCATCCTGTTCTCATTGATCGAAGTAATGCTGACCTGTGCGAAAGCCTGCGCAGCTCCAATACCACTATTGCGCATGTTGAAGCGCATTTTGCCATCACCTTTCAGGAACTTGTAGTCATGCTTCGCGCCGATATCCCATGCACTGTTCAAGCTGCGGAGTTCCCATTCAGCAGGGTAGTTCAGGTAGGTGAGATCGGTGCTGTCGCGGCGCAACAAAAAACGGGTCCGTGTGTACAGTGTAGTTCGGTCGTTCGGCAACTTCCACGTGAAGCCAGCACTGTATTTCTCAAGCCCATCCAGAACACGCGCACCTATTTCACAACTCGAACCGCGGAGTAATTTCTCGGTACCGTTCTCGTAGGTGAAATTCACACTGATAGGATCATAGCCAACGGTTTTCGCACCCTCGCGAAGTTGCTGAGCGAAGCCGGTGTTCACCCACGCGGATAGCCAGATCTTGTGTTTGTAGCGCATCCAATCGCTATGGAAATGGAAGCCCAACTTCAACCCGTCATAACCATTCCACCAAACATCGGGACGTACAAAACCTTCGTATACTTTTCGATCGGCACGAGTGCGCAGGTGATGATCGAACTCGGCCTCGAACGGGAACTTCAAGCTGTTGTTCGGCTGGTAGGTATCGGC
>JANNYL010000182.1:0-10850 GCA_031410075.1 Flavobacteriales bacterium | reverse complement strand
CCATCTGCTGGACCACAAGCCCAAGCGCAGATGGAAGAACTACTATCGCACTGTCAACCTCACACAGGTCAAACCTCAACTTGTAAACCCAACACAGGACTTAGTCCTTTAACCCGTCAACTTTTTTCAGGACGAGACAACGAGACAATGCTCACCAACTCCATCACCCTCCTCTCCACCTCCTCGCTCTCCCACTTCTCCTCGATGCCCGGCATGGCGAGCACTTCTTCCATGATGCGATCATGCCGCAGGCCTTCGCGCCACGCGTCCTTGTACTGGATGTCGCTGAACTTCACTTGGCTGTAGAGCGGCAGCCATTGGTCGGGGTGCTTGGCTTGCAGGTGGCCTTCGATCTTCTTGCGTAGCAGGAACTTCGGGTCGGCCACCAGATCGCGCATCTCAACGAAGTTCCGGAGCGACAGATCAGCGATGGCATCACCGTTGGGCTTGCGGGCCTTGCCGTACGCGGCGAGCACGGCGGGCCAGTTATCGTCGCCTAGTTCGTTCAGCAGGTCGTTCAGCACTTTGCAGTCCTCGTAACCGGCATTCATGCCTTCGCCATAGAAGGGGATGATGGCATGCGCGGAATCGCCGATCAAGGCCACCTTGCCGTTCACGGTCCACGGGTTGCAACGCACGATCACCAAGGAGCTCTGCGGGTTGCGGAGGTATTGCTGCACGAGGTCGGGGACGATCGGCATCGCATCCGCGAAGTGTTCTCGGAAGAAGGCCGTCACCTGCGCCTCGGTCTTCACGGTATCGAATCCAGGTGAAGTCTCAGTGGCGGTGTTCGGCATGAAGAGCGTGCCTGTGAAACCGCCATCCTGGTTGGCAAGGCCCATCATCATGAAGTAGCGCCGCGGCCATATATGCAGGCATTGCGGGTCCATTTTCGGCGTCCCGTCTGCATTCGCGGGGAAAGCGACTTCCTTGTAATCGTGTTCGATGTACTCCTGGCTGTAGGTGAAACGGCCTTGCATCATTTTCTGGCGAACTGCGCTGAACGCACCGTCGCTACCGAAGACGACATCGGCCTTCACCTCCTTCATACCCGCGCCGTCTTCAAAGCGACAAGTCGCGTGTTCCAGGTCTACATCCAAGCACTTGTGGTTGAAATGCAAGGTGACATTGGGCAGCTGCTCTGCTTCCGTAAGTGACTTCCGGTTCAATTCACCCCGGCTCACGGAATGGATCGCGCGCCCATCAATGCTGTACGGAACGCGGTTCAACTGCCCATTGCGGTCGTGCATCATGCGCGCGTACACCGGGACAGTGATCTGCTTAACAGCTTCTTCCACACCAGCAGCACGCAGGGCCGTCCATCCACGATGAGACACCACGAGGTTGATACTTCGACCCGCGTACACATCCGTCTTGCGCGGATCCCCGCGACGTTCGAACACGTTCACGTTGTGGCCACGCTTCGCAAGGAAAATAGCAAGTAAGCTGCCGACCAGCCCGCCGCCGACGATGGTGATGTTGCTCATTGAATTATGTAGAAGGGTTCGCTAGTCATTCCAGAAGCCCCTAAGTTGTCGACTGCACCGCGATAAGGAGCGCAGAAAGAGAGCCTTGTCGGTGATAAGTGGCTCCGTGGTACCGACTCCGAAACCCTCCACTGCACTGAAATCCTGTTCTGGCTCCTTGACATTGATGGCCCATCCTCCAACAAAGCAGGTCCCGTAGTCCAAACGCAAGCGCTGGCCATCCTCAACAGCCCTAAGACAGCCGACATACTGATCCGACAAGTCGATAGGCAGAATCCGTACCTCACCATCGTTCATGCGCTCTATCGAACACTCCCACTTTTCCAAGTACTCCGCGATGCACTCGCGCACCGAGACAACGGTATTGAGCGGTTCAGCAGCCAATGCGAAGTAGTAAGTATCGAACACCAGTTCGTCGGTCAGGCCGTGAATCTGGAACCGCAGGTCTTCATGCCCTCCCTTTCCATTGTCGCGCACGACGATATCGAGCAATTCGCTCATGATCGTAGCGCAACATTCAGCACCTCACCGCAACGGAACACATCCTCGAAATTGTTGTACAGCGGCACCGGCGCCATGCGGATCACGTTCGGTTCGCGCCAGTCGATGACGACACCACGCTTGGTGAGCGCATCGAAAATGGCGCGGCCGTTCTCGCGCACCAACAAGCTCAACTGGCAACCTCGCTGTGCAGGATCGTTCGGCGTGATGATCTCGAAGATGTTCCCGTGTTCGACCGACACCTCGTTCAGCACGAGTTTCAGAAAGCCGGTAAGCTGTTCGCTCTTCGCACGCAGCGCATCCATACCGGCCCGATCGAAGAGATCGAGCGCCGCGCGATGTATGGCCATGCTGAAGACGGGTGCGTTACTCAACTGCCAGGCCTCCGCGCTCGGCATCGGCTTGAATTCGGGTTCCATCAGGAAGCGCTCGTTCTTGTCGTGCCCCCACCAACCGGCGAATCGCGGCAGCTTCTTGCGGTGGTGACGTTCATGCACGAACGCACCCGCCACACTGCCCGGTCCGCTGTTCAGATACTTGTAGCTGCACCAGCATGCAAAGTCCACGTTCCAGTCGTGCATGGACATCTTCAAGTTGCCTGCTGCATGTGCGAGATCAAAACCAACGACCGCACCAGCGCGTTGTCCAGCCTCGGTCAATGTTTTCATGTCGAACGCCTGACCGGTCAGGAAGTTCACCCCACCAAAGCATACCAGTGCAAGCTCATCGCCCAGTTCTTCGATCTTCTTCACGATGTCCTCCGTGCGCAATGTGTGCTCTCCTGCACGAGGCTTCATCCCGATCACCGTCGTCTTCGGATCGAGGCCGTGGAATTCAGCTTGCGAATGGAACGCGTAGGTGTCGCTTGGGAATGGTCGCTCTTCGCAAAGGATCTTCGTTCGCTTGCCGCTTGGTCTGTAGAACGAGACCATCAGCAAATGCAGATTGGTGGTAAGCCCGTTCATGGCCACTACTTCCGTTGGTTTCGCGCCAACCAGCCGTCCGAGGCTTTCGCTGAAGAACTCGTGATACGGATACCATGGATTCTTTGCATGGAAGTGCCCTTCCACGCCGAAGCGCGCCCAATCGTCGAGTTCCTGTTTGATCGCGGCTGCTGCGCCCTTGGGCTGCAACCCCAAGGAGTTACCCGTAAAGTAGATGACCGGCTTGCCATTATGCTGGGGAAACAGGAACTCTTCGCGGAAAGCGCGCAAGGGGTCCTGCTGATCCATGCGTTGCGCGAAGGCAAGCGAGTTTTCGAACGTTACTGGCATGTGACTGATCGGAGGCGACGAAAGTAGGAGCTTCGCCGTCGCAATTCCTGACCAATGGCCCTGAAGCGAGAACGAAGCGAACAACTGTTCGAACAAGCCCAGCAACTCTTTCCCGGTGGTGTGAACTCGCCTGTTCGAGCCTTTCGTTCCGTGGGCGGCACACCGCTCTTCTTTACACGCGGCGAAGGCGCCGAAGTGATCGATGCTGACGGCAACCGCTTCATTGATCTGTGCCATAGTTGGGGTCCGTTGATCCTGGGCCATGCGCACCCGGCCGTGGTTGAAGCGATCACGCGTACGGCAGCGAAAGGCAGCACGTTCGGCGCACCGACCGAGGAAGAGAACATGCTGGCTTCGTTCGTAATGGAGCGCATTCCGTTCATTCAGCGCATGCGTTTTGTAAGCAGCGGCACTGAAGCTGTGATGAGCGCCATCCGCCTAGCACGCGGTGCTACAAAACGCGACCTGATCATCAAATTCGATGGCTGCTACCACGGGCACTTCGATAGTTTATTGGTGAATGCTGGAAGTGGCTTGGCCACCTTCGGCACATCATCATCCGCTGGTGTTCCGGAGGCGCTCGCTCAGCTCACCATCGTGGTACCGCTGAATGATGAGGCAGCGTTGATCGCGGCGTTCGAAAAGCATGGTGACCGCATCGCCGGTGCGATCATCGAGCCGGTCCCCGCGAACAATGGATTGCTACTGCAGGACAAGTCATTCCTATTGAAGTTGCGCGAACTCTGCACGAAGCATGGCAGTGTGCTGATCTTCGATGAGGTGATCAGCGGCTTCCGCGTGGGCTTCGCCGGATCCTTCTGCACCTATGGCATTACTCCCGATCTCGCTACTTACGGCAAGATCATCGGAGGCGGCATGCCGGTTGGCGCGTACGGCGGAAGACATGACTTGATGAAGCACATCGCGCCCGAAGGCAATGTGTACCAGGCGGGAACACTGAGCGGAAATCCGGTGGCTATGGCAGCCGGTCTTGCGCAAGTGAGCGAGTGCGCGAAAGGCGGGTTCTACATGGAATTGGAACGCAAGACCGCATCGCTATGCAACAGCGTCAACGCACATGCGAAGAGCAAAGGGTATGACTATCACATCGATCACCTCGGTTCGATCTTCTGGGGCTTTTTCGCGCGCGGCGAGCACATCCAACGCGCCGATGCGATCGACCCGGCCAGCATGAAGAGCTACGCGAAACTGCATGGAGCACTGCTGGAGCGTGGCGTCTACGCAGCGCCCTCGGGATATGAAGTGGGATTCATTTCCGCCGCGCACACATATGAACACATTGCACGGGTCGCCGAAGCTTTCTGTTCGGCCTTGGATGAGGTCATGCACAGCTGATCGGACAAAAGACCATCTTCGCCGAACAGATCAACATCAACCACGTCAATGGCCATTTCAATCAAGAACGCAGAAGGATTTTCACCTGACGCGATCCGTGCCGAAGTAGCCAATGGTGGCAAATTCGTGCAATTCGATTACGCGATCTCGATCATCGTGATGACCTTCAAGCGCAGTACGGACATCTACTTCGTACGCCACGACCGCTCACACTGGAAACACAGTTGGCCGTTCACGCTTTGCTCGTTGATCATCGGTTGGTGGGGATTGCCCTGGGAGTTGATCTACACGCCGATGGCTCTGTACACGAACATTTCCGGTGGCCGGGATCTGACAGCGGAAGTCATGGCCCTTTACAAGGACAACAACGTTGAAGCCCAAGAGGTCGCTGGCATGGAAAAGCCACGTTGGTGATCCTTCAACCGATCGGATCCACCCAGGTGCAGATCGGAAGCAGCACGAGCACTCCATCCAGCAATAAGCCGTAGTACAGCGGGCCTCGGTGCGGCTTGGCGAAGGCAACCAACATTATTGCTACTGCATAACCCAGCAGCGCGATCAATGCGGAAGTCGCATAGCCCAGCCCGCGCAAGAACACATGTTCGAACAGGGCTGAACAGATCAGCAGCAAAATGGCAATTGCTTTAGCGCCACGAACGCCCAATAGCTGTGGGATCGTGCGCAATGAAGGCGGATCAAAAGCGGTATCGCGGATATCGAACGCGATCGTGATCGCCATGAAAAGCGGGAGCCGCATGCACATCATCAGAACGATCTCGGTGGTGCTGTGCCCAACCTCGTCATAGGCCATTGGCACGGCTACAGTGATGGTGACACAAACGAAGGCGATCAGCAACACTTTCAACCCAGGGACTTGCCGCAAACCGATCGCTTGGCCGTCTTTTCCGGAGAAGGGAGAAACGTACAGCATCGCTACAAAACCAGCGGGTATGAGCCAACGGATGATGTGCCATTGAAACGGCCAGCACAACACAGCCGCCACCAAACAACAGACAACGGAGAGCGCAAGCACCGTCATTCTTCGCTCACGCACCCACTGAAGATGTTCCGAAGCGATCAAGTGCGGATCGCGGGAACGCACCCAACGCATGAGGCTGTATGCGGCAACAGTTCCGCAACCGGCAGCAAGGATGTAACGCCAAAATTCCGGAGCATCCGTCAAAAACTGACCTATCCACCACACTTGCGCGGCGATCCCCAATGCGAGCCAGAGATGCCCATAGACGAGCCATTGAAGAACCGCGTGTCGTAGCGTCCGGCTCATGGCCAGCCGTCAGGATACTTGGGGTTGATTATCAATTGCCTTACCGCCAAGCCTACTGCAACACCAAGTGCCGAAGAGATCAGGCTTTTCACAACACGCTTGGGTCTACCAGCACTACTGTAACCCATGGCGTAAGAAGAGTTGCCCTCCAACCCGGGATCGCTTATGGAACCGCGCGTTACGTTCACCCTGGGCCACGCCATCAAGCCAGCGTATGCGGGCGGAATGATCAACGAATTCACTTCCAGATCGAGCGCGATAACTGTTCCAGCACCTATCAAAAAACCGCCGAGCATGGGCAGCAACGGTTTGTATCCCTTCCGCGCATCGCGTTCACCGGCCATGTACCAGCGCATTTCCGGTATGCTCAGGTCGTTGCCGAAAAGCGTATCCATGAAGTACCAGATCTTCTCATGACCCAAACTATCAGTAACGCTGAACACGCCTTCGGTGGGCTCTTCGCGCAGGATCAACCGGTCCTTCTTGCGCACTTGGTAGCGGATCTCCAGTGTGCTTTGGCCCAGCACTTTGCAATCGACCACTTGCCCGTTCATCAGGTTGATCTTGTCCTGAGCCTGAATATCCAGGATCAAAGGCAGCACTAGAAGCAGAGAAGCGGTGCGCATGCGTGCGGCGAAGATGAACAATTCGCATGGGTTTCTGTTCCTGACCCAGCACAGGTTGAAGCGCAGCAGCACTTCTATCTTAGCCCACCCTTTTCCAGCATCACGAAATGAACGTCGTTACCTACCAAGAGCGCCACATCGGCCCTAACGCCACCGAGACCGCAGCAATGTTGAAAGCCATTGGTGTGGCTTCATTGGATGAATTGATCGAACGAACTGTGCCGAAAGGCATTCGGTCACCGAAGCCGCTGGACGTGGGTCCCGCCCTCACCGAGCGCGAACACTTGGAGAACATGCGTGCACTCGGCGCGAAGAACAAAGTATTCCGGAGCTACCTGGGCCTAGGGTATAGCGGCACTGTGTTGCCACCGCCCATTCAACGGAACGTGTTCGAGAATCCGGGCTGGTACACGGCCTACACGCCTTACCAAGCGGAGATCTCGCAAGGGCGCTTGGAGGCCCTGTTGAATTTCCAAACAATGGTGAGCGACCTCACAGGCTTGCCGATCGCGAATGCGTCCTTGTTGGACGAAAGCACAGCCATCGCTGAGGCTATGCACATGCTGTATGCCGCTCGTCCAAAGGAGTTGGTGAACGCACACACCTTCTTCGCGGACAAGGGTCTGTATCCGCAGAACATTGATGTCTTGCGTACGCGTTGCGAGCCCATTGGCGTGAAGCTCGTTGTAGGCGATGCGAAGGATTTCCCAACGGATGGAAGCGTATTCGGTCTTGCCCTGCAGTATCCAGCGCTCGACGGATCGGTGAACGACTACCGAGCGACAACCGCGAAGGCGAAAGGCTTGGGCATTCGCGTGGCAGTTTGCGCAGATATTCTTTCGCTTGTTGCACTAACACCTCCGGGCGAATGGGGCGCGGATGTTTGCGTGGGAAACAGCCAGCGCTTCGGTGTTCCTATGGGCTACGGTGGCCCTCACGCTGCGTTCTTCTGCACCACGGACGATTTCAAGCGCGTATTGCCTGGTCGCATCATTGGTGTCAGTCAAGATCGTCGCGGACGTCGCGGCCTGCGCATGGCTTTGCAAACACGCGAGCAGCATATCCGCCGCGACAAAGCCACCAGCAACATTTGCACAGCGCAAGCCCTGTTGGCCGTAATGGCCGGCATGTACGCGGTGTACCATGGCCCAACCGGATTGAAGCGCATTGCAAGCAACGTGCACGCCCACACGCGCAGCATAGCCGAAGGCGCAAAGGCACTCGGCTACGGCCTGGTGAACGCATCGTTCTTTGATACCATTACCCTTTCCCTTCCGAACGGCACCACGACCGACAAGGTGAAGAAGGCAGCAGAGGCACGAAGTATCAACTTCCGATCTACTGGTGAGCAGGTCAGCATTTCATTGGACGAAACCGTTCGTTCGGGCGATGTGGAAGATGTGATCTCGGCATTGGCTGAAGCCTGTGGCGGCAAAGCGACCAGCCCTGCGAGCAATGGATCATCCATGGCTGTGCCCGCTGAACTTCAGCGTAAGAGTGAGTTTTTGACACACCCTGTTTTCAATTCGTACCACACTGAACTGGAACTGCAGCGTTACATCAAGCGGCTCGAGAACAAGGATTTTTCATTGATGCACGGTATGATACCCTTGGGTTCGTGTACCATGAAACTGAACGCGGCCAGCACCTTGCTTCCGCTGAGTTGGCCTGAATGGGCGGGTATCCATCCGTTCGCGCCAGTAGAACAAACCGAGGGTTATCAAGCGGTCTTCGCGGAGTTGAGCGATGCCTTGGCAAAAGCAACTGGCTTTACAGCCGTTAGCCTTCAACCAAATAGCGGTGCGCAAGGCGAATACGCGGGCTTGCTGGTGATACGTGCCTACCACGAATCACGGGGAGACAACCAACGCAACATCGCGTTGATCCCGAGCAGTGCGCACGGCACCAACCCAGCGAGCGCGGTAATGGCCGGCATGCAAGTGGTTGTAGTGAAAGCGGACGAAGAAGGGCATGTGGATGTGGCCGACTTGAAAGCCAAGGCGGAGCAACACAAAGACAAACTCAGCTGCTTGATGGTGACCTACCCCAGCACGCACGGTGTGTTCGAGGAATCCATCAAGGACATTACGAACACGATCCACGCGAACGGCGGCCTTGTGTACATGGACGGTGCGAACATGAACGCACAAGTCGGATTGACCAGTCCAGGCGATATCGGTGCGGACGTATGCCATTTGAACCTGCACAAGACCTTCGCGATCCCGCACGGCGGCGGCGGTCCCGGCATGGGGCCCATCTGTGTGAACGACAAGTTGAAGCCTTTCCTTCCAGGGCATCCGTTGATCAAGACCGGCGGCGAAAAAGCTGTACCTGCAGTGAGCAGTGCGCCTTGGGGTAGTTCGTTGATCCTGCTGATCAGCTACGGATATATCAAGATGCTCGGAGGTGTTGGCCTGACCGATAGCACCCGCTACGCGATCCTGAACGCCAACTACATCAAGGCGAAGCTCGAGAAGTACTACCCGATCCTCTACACGGGCAGCGAAGGCATGGTGGCGCACGAGATGATCCTCGATTGCCGGGAATTCAAGCGGACGGCCGGAATTGAGGTTGGTGACATTGCCAAGCGGTTAATGGACTATGGCTTCCACGCACCCACTGTGTCATTCCCAGTTGCGGAGACGTTGATGGTGGAGCCGACCGAGAGCGAGGCAAAAGCTGAATTGGATCGGTTCATCGAGGCGATGGTGAGCATCCGTCACGAGATCGCGGATATCGAAAGCGGCAAAGCGGACAAAGCGGACAACCTGCTGAAGATGGCACCGCATACGAGCGATGAGGTGTGCGGCGATACGTGGTCACATCCGTATGGTCGCGAGAAAGCGGCCTTCCCTGTTAGCGTGAACAAAGAGTGGAAGTATTGGCCTACCGTGAACCGGGTGGACAATGCATTCGGTGACCGCAACCTGGTGTGTACCTGCCCACCGATCGAGGCATACGCGGAACAAGAAGCATAGGAAAGTCGCGACTCCGGTCCACCACGCGGATCACCGCTGCTCACAGTTCGCTTTCGTTAACAAGGCGAGCGCATTGCTTTGATAGGTCTATGGTGGTCCCAACCGTTCGCGCGCTTGGTCCCAACGCGTCACATTCCGCTACCACCAAGGGGTCCAAATAGAACAGTTTCGCTTCCGCAACGGTGATCACACTGCTGCGAAAAACGAAAACCTGTTCGCCATGCGTACCTCGATACTTGCTCCCTTTCTGGCACTGCCGATCCTGATGAACGCGCAGATCGCCGAAACCGGTCGGTTGGAAAAGACACTGATGACCGCTTCACATTTCGCGGATCACGGGACACAGCGCACAGGTGATGACCCACTTTGGACAGAGGACTTCGAGTACGGGATCGATGCTTGGACGGTGGCTACAACTGAAGGCGCCGTGGATTGGCAGCTCACGAGTACGGGTAATACCGCAGGCTTCACTCCGGGGCCGCTCGAAAGCAGTTCAGGGTATCCCGCAGGAAATTGGATCATAGCCGATAGCGATGGGCAAGGGACAGGCGGATTGGCCGAGAACACCACCATCACGTCTCCGGCGATACTCGGGTTCGACACCATTCCATTCGTCCTTTTGAGTTTTGAGCAAAGCTTCAGGCAACTGAACGATGATCAGACCCTGGTGGAAGTAAGCGGGAATGGTGGTGCGAACTGGTCCGTTTTCCCAGTAAACACGAGCGTGGGCGGCAACCAGAGCACGCCCGGTGCGCCAGCAAGCGAGACCGTGATCGTCAATATCAGCAGTGCACTGGCGAATGGGTCAGGGGACATACGCCTTCGTTTCCATTGGATAAGCGATGAAGGCTTCACGTACGCCTGGCAGATAGACGATATCGCCTTGATCCCTGCCCGCAACAACGACCTGGTGATCTCGAATGCGGTCCATGCTGTGTGGAACGCCACCGATCCCGACTACGTTGACCTACCCTATACCATCTATTTGCAAGGCGAGCAGCGCAACTTGCACTTCCGCGCAACGATCGGGAACAATGGAAGCGCTCCACAAAGTGATGTGCATTTGCATGTGGAGGTGGAAGGCCCCGGGGGAGCAACTTCATTGAACAGTGCGAACCAGTCCCTAGCACCCGGAGCTACGAGCATTTTCGAGATCATCGACTATCCTATGCCACAGGAAATAGGCTCATATACATTCCACATGAGCGGTGTGCAAGCCGAAACAGAGGATGTTCCGCAAGACAACCTGGCGAACATCACCGTGCAGGTGGATCCGAGCATCTTCGCCCGCGATGGGGGCACAGTCCTTGGGCAACGGGACAATGGTAACGAGGGCTTCGAAC
>JANNYL010000181.1:0-1544 GCA_031410075.1 Flavobacteriales bacterium | reverse complement strand
GTGATCCCGGAGTTCACGACCACCTATAGTGTGCAGACCACGGATGGTTGTTCCGATCCTGTGGTGAACACCGTGACCATCGTGGTTCATCCACCCTTCACACCCGTGTTCGCGTACAGTGATACAGCGTGTTACGGAAGTCCCGGTTTCGTCCAGGGCACGGTGAACGGGCAGGGTACGTATTCGTTCACTTGGGACGTGGATGGAGGGCAATCAGGCCCTTCTATCGAAGCTCCAGCAGGTGAACTGATCTCCGTACATGTGGAGAACGACAGCACCGGTTGTGCGCAGGACACTTTGTTGCAGGTTCCCAGTTGGCCGGCGCTGACAGCCTTGTTCAGCATCAATCCAAGTGAACAATGTATCCCATTCGATGAAAGCAATGTCACTTTCATCGACCTGAGCAATAACGCGATCGGGGGCGTTTGGACGATCGATACCATGATCGTGCCATACGTGTACGGTGAGGACCCGCAGTACGATGCTGGTAGCGCAGGTAGTTATCCGGTCCAGCTAACGGTATTCAACATCGGTGGCTGTGTTGATTCGTTCGCACTGAATGTGTGCATCGAACCGAGTACGGACATTTTCATACCGGACATCTTCAGTCCGAACGGTGATGGCAATAATGATCAACTGTTCGTGCGAGGAGGCGGCATCGCTTCCATGGCGTTCCGTATTTACGACCGCTGGGGTGGTGTGGTATTCGAAGCCGAAAACAGCAACCAAGGTTGGGACGGAACATCAGCGAATGGCCCCGCTCCTTCGGGTGTGTATGTGTACACATTGCTCGCCAACATGGCGGACGGTGATGTGGTTGAATTGAATGGTGACCTAACTCTTGTGCGATGAGGATCCGACCAACACGCCGGTACAGCTGTTCCATGAGGCTCGTCCGTGGATCCGCTCTGTTCACAATGCTGACAGGTCAGTTGCTCTGTTCTGCACAGGACGTTCACTTTTCCCAATTCTACAATTCACCGCTCACATTGAATCCAGCACTCGCTGGTGCCATTCAGGGCGATCAGCGCTTCGCTCTTATCCATCGGTCGCAATGGCAAAGCATTGGTGCACCGTTCCGCACGTTCTCCTTCAGCTATGATGCTCCGATACTTGGAGGCAAGATGAAGGGTCGCTATTTGGGTATTGGAGGAAACGGATACAACGACAAAGCAGGAAGCACTGGCTTCGGTGACACACAAGCGAATTTGAGCGTTGCTTATGGTTTGAAGTCCGGGAGCGATGCAGTGCTCGCGTTCGGACTTCAAGGTGGCTATGGTCAGCGGAGCGCGGTGTTGGATGGTATGCGATGGGATGCCCAGTATGACGGATCCGGTTTCGATGCTTCTCGCCCTTCAGGAGAAGCCATTGCCAACTCATCCACAGCGTTCGCTGATTTCTCTGCTGGTGTAATATGGCAGGCGTGGGATAACAAAGAGATCCAGTGGACGGCTGGTGTTTCGGTGTTCCATTTGAACCAACCTTCGGTCACTCTTTTTGGCTCTACAGATGATAAGCTCTTACGGCGGATCTCGGTACATGGG
>JANNYL010000180.1:0-9152 GCA_031410075.1 Flavobacteriales bacterium | reverse complement strand
CGCGCCGTCAGGTCGGTCAGGCCCTCGCGGAGACCGCGGCACAGGGCCGCTGTCAATTTGGTGACGCACGCGGTGATCGGCGTGCTCTGCCCCCCGATCACGGCTTCCATTAAATCTGTCATTCCGGGCCTGACCCGGAATCTCGGCTTGTGTACGAACATGTTGAGCAGTTCGGAAATAGAAGCCCCCGTCAAACTCAACTCGCTGGAACTCGTGCGGTTCAATGGTTCCAAGACTTCGGCCGGATTTTCCCCGGATTACAGTGAATTACGAAAGAGGTCTACTGAGGGCACTTCGAGAGCGGGCCGGATCGTGGCCAAGCGCACCGATCACTGTACCCGAACGAAGAAGCCCCTCGCATCGCTGCGAAGGGCTTCTGTTCCAAGTAGTTCTAAACGACTAGTCCAACGCGAGTTTGCGCGTAACGGTGCTATCAGCGAAACGGATGGTCATGAAGTATGCACCGGCTTGCAAACCAGCGCGGTCCACGATGAAGTTCTTGGCATTCACACCAGCATTGCGCACTCGGCGACCAGTGGCATCGAACAGATCGTAGGAGAGAATAGTCTCCTTCTCGCTGGTTACACGCAGCAGATCATGAACAGGATTGGGTTGCATCCGCAATCCAGCGGCAGCGCTGGCTTCTTCAATTCCCACTACACCAATACAAACACAATCGGTCGACCAGGTGTCGGCACCGGTTTCGGGGTTGTTGTCATCGCAGGCGGTGCCGGGCAGGGCAGGGCCACCGGGTACTTGCAGGCAGTCGATCAGTTGGCCGGCGCATACGCAATCGATTCCGTAGACATCGTTGCCTGTAGCAGCATTGGCATCATCACATGCAGTGCCGGGTACGGTAGTGCCACCGGGTACACCGAGGCAATCCGCAGGCAATAATCCGCATGGGCCAAGTTCCAATGCGCACACGATACGTGGGCTCATGTATGCCACGATGGTATCGATGTATGCGCGGCCTTTTGCAGGGCTGCTATTGGGGTTGCTCGCTAAACTCGCCATATTGGCCGTGATGTTCGGTGCGACTACGATCGTTTGCGCAAGTGCGCTGGTCTGATCCCACCACTGCCAAGGGCTGGCTTCTTCTTGTGTGCCTGGTGCCACTGCTGGCCAATCGGGGGTTACCATAGGGAAGTGGCCTTCGGTGCCTGTACGGATCTCCACCGTGGATCCCGTATGCACTTGCGTGGTGCCGTAGAGTGAACGAGCGCGATCCGTGTATGGATCACTGGCAAGTGCGGCGAACGCGTCGTTGTTGCCGTACTGGTTAGCCAATTGCATGAAGAGATTGCTGCCTTGCACAGGCACCACTTGCTCGTTGGTGGTGGGAACAATTACGATGCCCTCCGTGTATGGCGCAAAGGGATCGAATACAGTATGGAAGGCCACCATCGGCACATCGCCTGGGGCGAGCCAGCTTGTATCGGCCAAGGCACCACCTGCGTTCACACAGAAATTGAAATCGCTGTTCTGACCATTCGGACGATACAGGCAGAGCGAGCCACCAAAACCTTCAATGTTGCCAACCGTGGTGCTGTCGATATAGCTCGTGGTGGGATCGAACGGATCGGGAAGGAATTTCTCGATATAGTACTCCGACGCCTGATCCAATGTTGCTGTGGCCAGAGCGATGTAGCCACCTGTGCCTTCTC
This sequence comes from Flavobacteriales bacterium, assembly GCA_031410075.1. Classification (GTDB taxonomy): domain Bacteria; phylum Bacteroidota; class Bacteroidia; order Flavobacteriales_F; family PHOS-HE28; genus PHOS-HE28. Next base: position 7,485 of record JANNYL010000180.1, on the reverse strand, counting down.
CATAAACAATGATCCGGCTTGGGTCGGCTTGCCATGTATTCGCACCGGCCGCATCGGCCTTTACCGTGCGGATACACTGCTTCACGTCGTGGATCGCCCGGTAGATCGCGTTCAACAATGTGCCTCTACGGATCTGCACGGTCGCACCCAAGGGGTTCCAGCCACCACGATAACTCATGCTAATGGCTACGTAACCGCGTTTCGCCATCCGCTTGCAGACTTCCACAGCACTGCTGTCTTTGCGTGTGCCATTCGGACTTCCGTTGATGGGCGGGGGAAGTGCGTTCCCTGTATGAACGAAAATGAACACAGGGCGGCTATCCACATCGTCCGCGGTCTGGTCGGGTTGGTAAACATCCATACGCAAATTGGCCACTTTCACCGCGGTCGACGGATCGGATGGGTTGAAGAACTCCGCAGGGATCGGTTGCATCGTGCTTACCAGCGTTTGCAATTGCACCACTTCGGGACCGTATTGGCTCACATCCGAAAAGTTGGAGGTCAGGAAGTCAATGTTCTGTCCGAAATCCACATTGGGCGTTGTGACGATCTGTGCGTCGGTGAAGACGTCGCTCAAATAGCGTTGTGCGTTCGCTCCCAAGGCGCTTGCCAGCAATGCCAAGGCGAGGGAATGGCGTAAGGTTTGTTTCATGGGTCCAGTAGTTGTTTCGAGGGGAAAGATACAGTCGGAAACCGGATCGCTGAGCAGGTTTTCCAAGATGCCGACTTACCCTCCGATCAGATGACAACCGAACGCCCGAAAACCGGCAGCTAGGCGCTCGGTCAAGTCTTCAGCGCTTGTCGAACTCGTACACCAATTGCAAGTAACCCAAACGACCTACTTGACCGCCTCCGAAGACAAGGGTCACATCATTGTTCAATGCACGTTCGAACCGATCGGCGCTGGGAATTTTATCGTCGAACAAGGGCACTAGACCGAACAAGTTGCTGGCACCGATCTTAGCAGTGAGGTGTTGCTTCGGGAATTTCACGCTCACCTGTGCATCCACCATATCGTACGCCGGTATATCGCCGGTGAATTGCGGCGATCCTTCGAACGTATAGCCTTGCACGAATTTCCAGTTGAGGCCATAGGACAACCGGCGATACTCGGTGGAAGGGATCCTGCGGTCACGGCTGTTGAAGCCAAAGTTGATCTTGCTTTCAGGAGTGTTGAACGCGGGAATGATCGGGTCGTTTTCGCCACTGGTGAGCTTATTGAAGCTGTAGTTCGCGGTCCAGCTCATTTTCGGGCGGTACCAAGTAACCCCTGCGGTAATGCCTTGGGTGGTAACCTGCTCATTCGAATTGGCTGCCAGTCGGAAGGCTTGCAAACCACCTGCGGGTATACCGTTCTGGAACTTTGCGTACAGGCCGATGATATAACCAATGAAGTCCTTGTACCAGCTGTTGTAGGCACTAACATCGAAGTAGACACTTTCCCAATGCGTACCGCGATAACCGATCTCGATCGTTTTCGCCTGCTCGGGTCGAAGACGGTCAACGTTGAAATAGTCAAGCTTGGTAAGGCCGGTGATGGGTTCGGTGGTGTTGCGGTATTCCCGAAAACTCTCGACCGTGAACATCGAATCGCGACCAGCTTCGAATTGTCCATCCACATTGCCCAGCAGCAACGCTCGGCCAACGTTGTAATAGAGATACTGGTCGGCGAGCGTAGGATTACGGACGGCACTGCTGAAGCTCAGCCTCCACACATGTGCCGGTGTTTTGCTCCATACCAACGATAAGGCAGGAGAGAAGAGCACATCGAAATTCTCGTTCTTATCCATGCGCAACGTGGCCGTGACTTTCAATCGTTCCTTGCACAGCTGCTTCTCGAGCCCGGCGAACACACCGAATTCGCTGTTGCGGATCGTAACATCCGCTGTATCCTTGAAGATGGTGCCTGCACTATTCGGCCTGTACTGGCGGATGTTGCCTCCAACGACCAATTCGGCGGAGGCCCGTTTTGCGAATTTGGCACGACCGTCATGGGTCCATTGACTAGTACCCAGCTTGAAGCGATACTCGCCCATGCCATGTACCAACACGCTGCGATCGAAGAACAGTGATCCACCTTCGGTAAACCGTTTGCCCGTGACCTCCTCGAATTTGTCGGTGAAACGCTGTGTGCCCACTAGATAAGCGGGGTCCAGTTCCACATTGTTCAAACGATCCACGCTGTCCCGCACGGCCTGGTGGAAACCTTGGAACAATTGGAGGTTATCCTGGACGTACTGGTCTTGCCAGATCGGCCAAGTGATAGCGTTCAATTGATTCGCGCTCGCCTCTTGTGCGGTTATGTAATCCGGACGCGATTCGATCTGTGTTTCTATCCAGTTTCTCCAAAGCGTCGCATAGGGTACGTTCCACTCATCGGTGGCGCCGCTGGCCTCTTGCAATCGCAATGCGGTTGTAAAAATGTCGTAGGTCTTCCCGGCATCCTCGTGTGTCGCATAGGCGCGCACGAACCACTTGCCTTCGCGTTGCATCTCGATCCGGTGTTGGTAGAACTGCACATCCTTCAACCGATAGCGATTGTCACCTTGGTACACCGTGCTCCCCCGGCTGTAGTTGCTGGCTACGATCAATTCCAAGCTGTCTTTGATGCGGTAATGCAGGGCACCTGCGATCTTCAGGTTGTCCGTGCTGTAATCCACCAGGTCGCTCTCTTTGTATCCATTGCGCAGGAATACACCCAGCCCGGGATAATCGTTGCGGTCCGCGTTGCTCTGGTTGTAGATGTTGTTCAACGTCACATCTTCATCGCCATAGTTGTTCACCGCGTCATACCCACCCGGATTGGTGATGCCGGTGGGGCTATTGATGGTGGCTCCATAATTCTCTGCGCGCCAATCATCGGCGCGTAGTGCGAACGCGTTCAATTTGTAGGCGAATTTGCCGGGTTTTCCTTCCTTGTTCTTAAGCACTTGGGCCCAGCGGATGGCGCCTTCCAGCATATTGCGCTCGCCTCCTTTCGCACTCACGCTCAAGCCTTGGAAATTCCAAGGGCTCTTGGTGGTCATGTTGATCACCCCATTGAAAGCGCCCGGACCATAGAAGGCTGTGCTGGCGCCTGCGATCACTTCCACTTTCAGAACGTCCAGATCGGAGGCGCCCAAAAAGTTGCCTAAGGAAAAATTCAGCCCTGGGCTCTGGTTGTCCACTCCATCGATCAGTTGCAAGGAACGCACAGGGCTGGTGCTGTTGAAGCCGCGTGTGTTGATCACCTTGAACCCGAAGCTCGCTGCGGTCATGTCCACCCCTTTCAAGGTTCCCAGACTCTCGTAGAAATCGCCGCTCGGTGCTTCCTTGATGGCGATCAGATCCATCGTTTCAACCGTTAGTGGCGCCTGTTTCTGTTTGTCGCTGATGCGCTCTTTTACAACAAGGGCTTCCTTCAGTAACAATTCCTCGGCGCCCAATCGCGCTGTGATCGGTTGGTCCAAACTGGCCACGTCCACCTCTTGTGCGGTGTAACCCATACTCGTGATCACCAACGTGAACGGCGGAAGTTGAGCGACCGATAGTTTGAATTTTCCATCGATGTCGGTGACCGCGCCTTTCGCTTCACCCTTCACTTTCACAACAGCGCCCACCAGGGTTTCACCTGTTGCTTTGTCGGACACGGTGCCGCGCAATTCGTATTGGGCATGGGCTTCCGAGCAGCCAAGCCAAGCGCAACACAACGCCAGCATTGCGCGGATCACCTTTTTCAACAAGTTCAACATGCTGGCTGTGAATGTTCACCGCCAATATAGAAGGCTGCGGTATTCGCGCTGAAACTATGCTCCGAATCCGAGTGCGCTCCTTAGCTGGTTCGGCAAAGCGGGCAATTTCTTTCGTTCGATCAGGAATGAACTCAAGTCCGCGATCTCCTGGAAAATGTAATGACTGTCGAGTGCGCCTTTCAGGTAACCGCTGCCGGTGCTGCCGCCCGTGCCCATGCGCAAGCCGATCATGCGCCGTACCATGTTCAAATGGCGGCTGCGCCAAGTGGCCAGGCTCGTATCGATGTCGAGCAACGATTCAAGCAGGCGGAACGGCATCTGGAAAATGGGCTCATCGCGATACAACATGATGAACAGGGCACTGCGCGCAGCATTGGAAGATAGGCGACGCTCACCTTGCTTTTCGAAGAGTGTTTCCCACAAAGCCAAATTGCCTTCCTCTCCTTGAACGAGCGTTCCGGCATAGATCGCTTTCATCCGCTCCCAGAACGGAGCCTCACCAACAGGCCAATACTTCGGATCGAAGAACGGCATACGACCAAGCCAACCGTTGATCAGGTCGAAGAACGTGGGTTGGCCTTCCAGTGCTTCGATCTGCGCCTTGTGCTCTGGTTTCAACTGGCTGGTGTAGTACTGTTTACCATGACGGCTTTCCATGCGCAAGCCCAGTTTCGCCTCCAATATTTTGAATTGCATGCTCTGGAAACCACTCGCGGGCCGCAGCATATCCCGAAAGTCAAGGAAGTCCAGCGGCGTCATCGTCTCCATGATGTCGAGCTGCTTCACCAGTACTTGTAGGATGGTGTTCGAACGGCGGAGGCGATGCACGGCTATGGCGAGCTCACCCGCATTGTCGTCCACCAGGTCGTCGCTGAAGATCTCCATCACACTGCCCACCTCGTGTAGAACCTGCTTGAACCAAAGCTCATACGCTTGATGTATCACGATGAAGAGCATTTCATCATGCGCGTGCGCGCCGTGCTTGTCGCTTTCCAATGCCTGTGCGCCAAGGATCTTGTCCAGTTGCAGGTAGTCGGGGTAGTAAACGTTGCTCATAGGGTCGGTCAGCGAATTGGACAATTAGTGAATGGGCGAATGTAGCGGCGCGCAAAAGGGAGCAACTAACTTTGGTCAGCTTGCGATCGGTTTCTTCAATACTGCTGTTGTTGTTTTCGGCTGTTGCCTTTGCGCAGGAGAGCACGGACAAGCTGCGTTCAACTTCGGACAAGGCGCAGGATCTGTTCGATAGTGGGTTCGCGGGATCTTCGCCCACGGATCCGGTACATGTGGAGGAAATGCCGGAATATCCCGGCGGCCAAGACGCATTACTTCAGTTCATCTCGAAAGAGACGAAGTACCCGGCTGAAGCCCTTGAACAAGGTATTACGGGAAAAGTGCTTGTCCAATTCATTGTGGAGAAGAGCGGTAAGGTCGATTCGGTTCTCATCAAAGGGAGTGTACATCCCTTGTTGGATGCGGAAGCGCTCCGTGTGGTAGGATCATTAGGGGATTGGGTCCCTGGGACTCAGGATGGAAAATCAGTTCCGGTAAAGTTCATTCTTCCGATCTCGTTCACGATACCATCCGGGGACTTGGAGCGGATCCGGAAGAAGGCGGCCAAGAAGGCCGCAAAGGCTAGGAAGTAGAGATCGGAATTGGCGGATCCCGCTTGCTTTCGACATGGTCACCGGAGTATCGAAAAACATCTTCAGCAACAAGATGCTGATCGAACACGCCCAACATCATGTGGCCTTGCGCATGCCGCTGGCACGCTTCAATTCGTTAGCGAAGAAGCATCACATGACCGAAGAGCGTTCGCAGTGATCGCTCGTTCACGGTCTTTGGCCTGATCTCCAACATCCAAGCGTAAATTCCGCTGGCTGTGCCATTCGGATCGTTGCCGCCGCCGTTCCAGCTCTCTCGAGGATCCTCGCTTGCCCATACCAAGCCACCCCAGCGGTCGAACACACGGAACATGTACTTCTCTATCGGGCAATCGAATACAGGCCTGAAGCCTTCGTTGACCCCATCATCGTCCGGGGTGAAACCGTTCGGGACGAACACGGGACAATCGCATTGGTCTTGCGTCACCGTCACACTGTCGTCCATCTGCCCGCAAGTGTTTGTGACCGTAACATGATAAACATCCTCTTCCGTGATCGCCAGTTCAGCCGTGGTATCACCCGAACTCCAGAGGTAAGTGAGGCCCGGGCCGTATGCGTCCAGCGTGGCATTTAGGCCTTTGCAAAGAAGGAGATCCGGCCCCAGGTCAACAAAGGGAATTGGTATGATGGCCAGCTCCAAGCTGTCTCTCGATGTGCAGCCGCTTTCCGTGACTTCCACCCAATACAAAGATCCTTCGGATATCATTCGCTGAGCACCGATCTCACCGTTATCCCAGAGGTAACTGCCACCGGGCCGCTCTACATCCAATGTCAACGAGGTGTCTGCGCAGATCATCGTGTCGGGCCCCAGATCCACAATGGGCAATGGCTGATAGAGAAAGCTGACAGCATCGGCTGCGGAGCAGTTGTTCAGATCAACCGTTACAGAGTAGATGCCGGTTCCGTTTATGGTCAGTGTTGAGCCCGTACTACCGTCCTGCCATTCATATTCGGCACCAGCGAAGAACGCGTTCAGAACTGCCAGCTCACCCAGGCATCGTTCTTGATCAGGTCCCAATTCCACTGTTGGCTGCGTTTCGAAGGTTACTTCCACACTATCGCGCGTTGTGCAGCCATTCTCGGTCACATCAACCCAATAGACGCCGCTGACGACCGGATCGAAAAGCGCGCTTGCAGAGCCGTTCTGCCATACATACTGGTCGGCATTCGGCGTAGTTGCGTCAAGGGAAACCGGCACTCCTTCACAGACTTGGACGTCATCTCCAAGATCAGGCTGAGGATCAGCCTGAAAGCTCACAATGATCTCGTCCGTGTATGTGCAGAACGGTGCGAACGAGATGTCGTCCAATGCGAAGTCGTTTCCGGAATCCGCGCTGTTCTGGTTGGAAATGCAGATGGCAGCTGACGTGGCGGATCCGCTGTTCCAGATCCCGTAGAAATTCAGCCATTGACCTGTTGCGAATGGTGCCAGCAACGGATCACCAACGACGATCCCGTTTACGGTGAACACCATTTGTGCCGGTGATTCTGAAACGGCGGTGGCCAGCCATGCGGAAAAGGCATAGTCAGTATTTGGTTGCACGATGACGGTCTGGCACCAAATGTTCTGACCGGGGATCTGTGCGCCGTTCACGACCAGCATGTTGCCCGGGCCTGCGGTGTGATCCCCGAAATTGGCAAAGTTCACATGTGTGAGTTGTGGGCTGGTGCTAGTGGCATACGTGCCTGCGCCTGAAAGGAGCCCATATGTTCCGCCATAGCCAGGCACGTAGTCGCTGCTGAAGCCAGTGGAACCCGCACTGAAGTCGCCGTTAACGACCAACTCACCTGAAGTGCCGAAATCCGTGACGGTACAGCTATAGGTGTTTGCTGTGCCTACTGTGATGGATGTAGCCGTGCTACCGGTGCTCCATGCGTAACTCTGGAACCCAGCAGATGCGCTCAGCAGGACTGTGTTCCCTAGGCAGACCACCGTATCCGGACCGAGGCTGAATTGCTGGACACATTGGGCGTGTATGGCAGTCCAAGGCCCTGCGAAGAGCGCTGTTATCAAAGTCGTACGAAGGGAGCGCATATTCACAGGCCGAAAAGTACCACTTGGGCATCTACCCGTTGCTCAGGGGGTTTCG
>JANNYL010000179.1:0-5157 GCA_031410075.1 Flavobacteriales bacterium | reverse complement strand
CGACACGATCAGCAACCAGATCTTCGTTACGCACATCGATACGCTGGGGGTGGACAGCTTCAGGTAGGAGTTGAACAGGATCGGGGTGGTGTGTGATACATGCGTGTGGTCCTCTCAAAACTGGAACTGCGATCAACCAGGCACCATCTACCGAAGCAACGGCGAGCAGTTCCTTGCGGGCAAGGCCTTGCGATCCACAACAGGAACCCTGCTCCTTCGCGGAGCGGACCCCTTGCTCATTCAGCAGGGCATCGGGACCGGGTCCACATGGACCGGCCCCGATGGCATCGAAGCGTCCGTGATCAGCTCGAACGAGGGACTTGTGCTCAATGCGATCGACAGTTCGCATGTGATCCTTTTCAGCTCTGGCGATACGCTCACCATCTCCCGAGACCACGGTCTGCTCTCGTGGCACAATGGGCCGATCCGATACGATCTGGTCGGGATCAACGGCACCGGAGAGGGCACACAACTCCCGGACATGCTGGACCTGTTCGATTATTTACCAGGGGATGTGCTGGAATACCACGGTGAAGGAGGGAGCACGGATGGCATTTGTAACTATAGCCGCTATTGGACCAGAAAATACACCATCATCTCGCGAAGCGAAACACCAGGACGTTCGGACTATCAGCTAAGACTAATTGGTTCATACCAATCTACGGGCATCCCGCTGATCGGCGGTTGGTCATGCGGTTCCTATTATCAATCTCAAGTCGATACGCTGTCGCTCGGCGTCGTGCACGCGCACTGGACACCGGAGAATTTCTTCGGCAACCGATGGATCGCGCACTTTTGGCCGGGAGCCATGGATACCGCCGTATGGAATGATCTCTATCAGCCGTACGCCATGATCCTCAACTTCCGATCGAACGATGTAGGTCAATACTCGATCGGTGGCCGGGCCGTCGATCAATGGGGCCAGGCACACTTGCTCTGTCCCTCGGATGATGACAGTACGACCTATTCCGGTCCGGCGCAGGATGAGATGGATCGAACATATGAGGAAAGGATCGGCTACACCGGCTTTAGCTACCTCGCGTTCGAACATTCCGGAACCGAGCACCTCTTCGCCAGCATCATACGCGGTGTGCCAAGCGGCACGATCACTCCAGATGACATTGTATTGTCAACCCCATCGCGCGTGTACGAACTTCCGGAACTATACCCGAATCCTGCTGATCAGGAGCTCTGGCTTAGCGAGACCCCGGAAGGCGGTTCTTGGAGGATTTTCGGTCCGATGGGCCAATTGGTCGCGAGCGGGCGGTTGCGCCCAGGGGATCAAAAGATCAATACTTCAAGCCTTCCCGAAGGTGCTTATGTATTGCAACTCGGATCGGGAGAGATGATCACCCCACAGCGCTTCATCATCGCCCGATGAGAACACTCCTCCTCTCCATCGCTATTGGCAGTTGTGCTACCGCCCATTCCCAGAACTGGGCGTTGCTGAACCCGGCTTATAAGTACAACTACTCCAACGACGGCAGCGACACGATCAGCAACCAGATCTTCGTTACGCACATTGATACGCTGGGGGTGGATAGTTTCAGGTACGAGCTGAACAGGGTGGGCGTGATCTGCCCGGGTTGTTCGCCGGGCTACACCTCACAATGCTGGTTCGCCCCCCCTACAGACCTCGTTCGGGCCATGGAATCACAAGGCTTGGGTCGCGAGTTGGTGCAACTCGACGAGACCTCGTACATCGTGGGAGCCGAAGACACCCTGCTTGTTGAAACCATGGCGACCGCAGGTTCCTCGTGGATCGGGCCAGGTGGCATTTCAGGCGAGATCTACGCCGTAACAACGATCGAGCTGTTCGGTGCTATGGACAGCATCAAGTTCGTTGCGTTCTCCAACGGTGATACGCTGGCCATTTCGCGCGATCACGGCATCACCCTTGCGAACAGGGCGGCCATTGGTCGGTTCGACCTGCTCGGCAGGGACGGCTTGCCCTCAGAAGGAAGCCACTTCCCTCGGGTAATCGACCTGTTCGACTACCAGGTTGGTGACGTGCTCCAGTACCATGACGAATCGACCTTCCAGTCAAGCTTTTGCGTCCATTTCGTGGATGGCAGGACCAAGTACCTGGTACTTGCGCGAGCAGATGAGGGCGACATCTGTATCTATACGCTCGAGCGCACCTTCTCCTCCCACGAGGAGAGCTACTATCCACAGATGTGGACACCGTGCGGTACTTACAACTATGAGGGACAGGAACAAGTCTCGCTCGTAGTCGAGCATGATCGGTTCGCCGAAGACAACTTCTTCAATAGTGGTCTACAGGGTCAGCTATACCCTGCCGTGCTCGACAGCGTATTCCAAGAACCTGTGTCCAATGGCCTCCTCACATCGATATCAGCGCGTGTCGACAGCATGGGCCGCCATGTGATCGAGCCGAGCATCATGTACAGCTCTGGCTGGGAAGCTTCCTTGCTGTGCCAGAGCAACGAGGACCTGCAGATGCTCTTCCCGAACTCGGACGGTAACTACCGGTTCTCTTACACGGAGGGCGTAGGCCTTACCTATCTGGACTACTTCTCGTTCGAAAGCGGTGCTACCCGCACATTGGAAGGATATGTCCTGAGTGGACAACAATGGGGGACCATCTGGAGCAATTCAGTGATCCTTGGCGCTGCGGAAGTAAACATGGAAAGCATGTCGCTCTTCCCCAATCCGGCATCTGCCGACCTCTATATGAACGATGCAGTGCTTGGGAGTGTGCTTGCTATCACTGACCTGCAAGGTCGTGTCGTTCTCCGGCAGCGCATCACATCTGCGAACCAACACATTGATGTACAAGCTGTACCTGCTGGTGCATACCTCCTTGTATTGGACGGCCTTTCCCCCCAGCGCTTCATCATCGCCCGATGAGAACACTGCTCCTCTCTATCGCTATTGGCAGTTGCGCTACCGCCCATTCCCAGAACTGGGCCTTGCTGAACTCGACTTACAAGTACAACTACTCCAACGACGGAAGCGACACGATCAGCAACCAGATCTTCGTTACGTACATCGATACGCTGGGGGTGGACAGTTTCAGGTATGAGCTGAACAGGATCGGGGTGCAATGCGACACATGCCCGGAGAGCATCGGTGGGCCGTGTGATGGTTGCTATGTCCGCATCAACCAGCCCCAGTTCTTGGGGTTCTCTGCCATCAAGACCGGGGAGAACTACTACTTCCTCGGTACCGACACGTTCATGATAAAGGGCGCCGCTAGCTTGGGCATCTCGTGGGTATTCGATCCGAACTCAGGTGTCACTGCAACAATGGACGCTGAATGGGAGGGGGATCTCTTCAATACCAATGACAGCTTGCGCAGGATCCTGCTCAGCAACGGGGACACCCTCTTGCTCAGCCGGTCTTTCGGCATACTACAGTTTGGATCAGGCGATGAGCGCTACGTTCTGCTTGGGGTTGAGGGAGCAGGGGTCGGTCGTCTTTTCCCAGACCCACTTGCCTACTTCGACTATCAACCAGGAGATCAGCTCACCTATAGAGTGACCGCGGTATGGTGGGCCACTCCACCAGGAGGTCCACAATTCCCGCAGACGTACTCGCACTACTGGATGGCTGTCATCACGGGGCGGACAGAAACTCCCGACGCGGTTGAATACTCAACATCCGTGGCACGCACCTATCCATTCAGCCAGTATCCAGGCAGCTTGCTCGAAGAGCCTGACTGGCCGATGCCACTGGACCAATGGTCATTCCACCGTTCCGATGTCCTGGCCGATCATCCCATTGTTGCAGCCTATCCAGGCCAGGTCATTGATCATTCGATCTGCTGGCAACCGAACGAGTATTCTGCCCCGCGCATACTGGTTTCCTACGGCATCACTTCGGACGGTCGCGCTATTGTCCATTCGCAAGGATTCGGGCAACTCTGGGGTTCTACGTTGAGTGGATTTGATGCTGCACAAGAATTGGCGCCTGATGTATTCCCGATAGATATGGGAACCCCACTGAATGCGTGGTACGAAGAAGGCATTGGGATCCGGAAAGTCGAGTTAAGGGTTCAGCCCGGCCTCTACGAGGTAAGCGTTGTACTTGTCGGTGCCATCATCAATGGCGATACCGTCATTGCACCACCGTTGATCGAATGGGGTGTCGGCTTACACGAGCTTGAGGGTGCCCAACTCCATGCTTATCCGGATCCAGCCAGCGAATCGATCTCATTGGTCGGGCTGAAGGGCAATGAAACACTCACGATCCTTGATCTTGAAGGGCGGGGTGTGAAAACCGCTCGGATAACAAGATCCGAGGAAGTGATCGATGTGCACGACTTGAAGGTTGGCATGTACGTGCTCCATGTGGAAGGTTTGCCGCCTCAGCGCGTGGTAATCGCACGCTAACGATCTTCGCCCTATGCCAGCCGTAGCCGCCAGCCCTGACCTCGTCCTCTTCCGCCAGTCCATCGAAGAAGGCATCCCCGATGTCCTTCCACCCGCTCATCCCCTTGATGCGAGCGTGAGCCACGCGCCCAAGCGCAAGGACATCCTTACCAATGAAGAGAAGAAGCTCGCCCTGCGTAACGCACTGCGCTACTTCCCCAAAAAGCATCACGCCACGCTCGCAACCGAATTCGCTGCCGAACTGAAAGAGCACGGACGCATCTACATGTACCGCATGCGTCCGGAACATCCCATGCACGCGCGTCCGATCGATCAGTATCCCGCGAAGTGCAAGCAAGCGGCGGCCATCATGCTCATGATCCAGAACAACCTGGATCCCGCCGTCGCACAGCATCCGCACGAGCTGATCACCTATGGCGGCAATGGCGCGGTATTCCAAAACTGGGCGCAGTACCGCTTGGTGATGAAGTACCTGAGCGAGATGAGCGATGAGCAAACGTTGGTGATGTACAGCGGCCATCCGCTCGGCCTCTTCCCCAGCAGCAAGGAAGCCCCGCGCGTGGTGGTGACCAACGGCATGGTGATCCCGAACTACAGCAAGCCCGACGACGGGGAGCGCATGAACGCGCTCGGCGTTTCGCAGTACGGCCAGATGACCGCGGGCAGCTACATGTACATCGGTCCGCAAGGCATCGTACACGGTACCACGATCACGGTACTGAACGCCTGCCGTATGGTCAAGGCGTCGCCGGGAACCAAGGGCAAGCTCTTCGTCACCAGTGGCCTCGGTGGCATGAGCGGT
>JANNYL010000178.1:0-6617 GCA_031410075.1 Flavobacteriales bacterium | reverse complement strand
TCGATGCCTTTGCGACCGAGGATCACCGGCACACCCATGTATACGTCTTTCAAGCCGTACTCGCCTTGAAGCCAAGCACAAACTGGGAACACACGCTTCTGATCTCGTACAATAGCCTCCACCATTTGGGCAGCGGCCGTTCCAGGTGCATACCAAGCGGAAGTACCCAAGAGGTTCACGATCTCACCCCCGCCCTTCTTGGTGCGGTCCACAATGGCGTTCAATTTGTCTTCAGCGATCAACTCCGTCACGGGGATACCACCTACAGTGGTGTAGCGCGGCAGTGGCACCATGGTGTCGCCATGTCCACCCATAAGAACCGCTTGAATGTCCTTGGGGCTCACGCCGAGTTCGGTGGCCAGGAACGCACGATAGCGTGCGGTATCCAGAATACCGGCCATGCCGAACACCCGGTTCGCCGGAAACTTGCTGTTGATGAACGAGCAATAGCTCATTACATCCAGCGGGTTGCTAACCACGATGATGATGCAATTGGGCGAATGCTTCACGACATTCTCAGTAACCGTTTTCACAATGGCCGCATTCGTAGCGATCAGGTCATCGCGGCTCATGCCCGGCTTACGCGGAAGACCACTGGTGATCACGACGACATCACTGTTGGCTGTCTTCGAATAGTCATTCGTGCTGCCAGTAAGGCGGCTATCGAACAAGCTGATCGGGGCGGTTTGCCAGATATCCAACGCTTTGCCTTCCGCGAATCCCTCCTTGATGTCCAGCAATACCACCTGTTCGGCCAATTCCCAACGCGCACAGGCATCTGCGCAAGTAGCGCCCACGTTCCCGGCGCCTACAACAGTGATCTTCATGTATTCTCGGTTTAAGTCCGCTTTTCGCCCCCATCGTTCGTTCAGGTGGCCCCTTGCGGAAAACGGCGGCGAAAGTAGCGGCACACTGGTGGAACTTCGGCCTTGGCTTTTCCACGATCAGGGGACATTTGCCAACAGGTCATTGGACGGATCGCTCAGAAGCATATATTTCCGGTATTATCGACCATGAGCACGGCTGAACTGGCAACCCTCCGCGAAAACCTACGTCTTGGTGCCACATGGCAGGGCATGGAGGGTGCGGAGCAGGCGTTCACCAAGATCATCGATGGGTGCATTGCCGAGGAGCGGCGGAGCCAAGAGCGGGTGTACGAGCTGTTCTATGGAAAAATGATGTCGGTATGCTTACGATACACCAAAAACCACGATCAGGCGAAGGACATCCTACAGGATGGCTTCATCAAGGTGTTTCGCAGCATGGAGAAATTCAATCGCGAAGGCAGCTTCGAAGGTTGGATCCGGCGGATCATGGTGAATACGGCGATCGACTATTTCCGCAGGGCGAAGAACTCATACTTGTTGCTGGGCGAAGAACGCAGCATCGAGGATTTTGGGGATATGGACGAGGAGGATGTGTTGGTGGACGAATCACCGGAGGAAGTGCTCGACCTGAAGCCGGCCGACGTGATCAATGCCATGCAGAAGTTGACACCTGCTTATCGCACGGTGTTCAACTTGTTCGTTTTCGAGGAAATGACGCACAAGGAGATCTCAGAGGTTCTAGGGATCAATGTGGGCACGAGCAAAAGCAATTTTGCGAAGGCGAAACATAATTTGAAGAAATTGCTTAAAAAGGAGCATAAGCTCCCTTGAATATGGCTACGATGAATAATGGGATCGACCCATTCGAGCAGAAGTTGAAGGACAGCCTCGAACAATATGAGGTGCCTTACAATAGCAGCGACTGGGCGCAGATGGAAAAGGCCTTGAATGGTGGTCGTAAGGGCTGGTGGCTCGGTGGTTTGGGCTTGTCGATAATTGCCGCTGGCACCTTGTTGGTAGGTGGTGGGGCGTGGTACATGTTCGCTGGCAATGATGCGGACGGCTTGAACGCGGTTGCGGAAAATGGTGTAGTGGTTTCTGCTACACCCGGAAATGTCAACAACACCGCTACGAATGCTTCGGAACTGAATACTGCTAACGATTCCGAGAACGGGGCATCGGCGGTCCAGACTGCAACCCTCACTTCTTCGGAAAAGGCCCCGACCAATGCTTCGCCTGATCTCGAACATTCAGAAGCCACATTGGATCCTGCGGCTCAGAAAAGCACTAATTCTGTTACTTCCAAAAACGAGTTGAATACCGCCACGAAACCGGTTACTGCCACAGCAGCGTCTTCGGCTTCGAATAGCAGCAGCGCACCGGAAAAGAATTCATTCTCCACAAGTGTGAAAGAAGGCTGTTCAGGCACCTCGGTCGAATTCAAGGTTTCCCATATGCCCGAAGACGGGATCTACCTGTGGAACTTCGGTGATGGCAACTTCAGCAACAAGGCCAATCCTGAACACAATTTTACCAAACCGGGCAGCTACCAAGTGATGCTTTCCATGAGCGCTGCGGGTGTTGGAACGATCCAGAACAAACCCAGCAGTGACGTGATCGTCATTCACGAGGCCCCAAAAGCATTGTTCAATGTATTGAAACAGGAGTACGACGGTCACCTGCCCTCTGTTCACTTCGAGAACCGCAGCATGGCAGGCAAACAGTATCTCTGGGATTTTGGCGACGGTCAAACGAGCACGATCGCCCACCCTGATCACATTTACAAGAAGAAAGGCATTTACCAGGTTGAGCTCATCGTTACCAACGAGATCGGTTGCGAAGACCGTTTGATGAAAGACGTCCGCATTGACAAGGACTACAATCTCGACGCACCTGCCAGCTTCTCGCCGAATGGCGATGGCAAGGACGACACATTCATTCCTGAGGCGCTCCGTTCCCTCGGCGTGAAATTCAACCTGGCCATATACTCATCAACCGGATCGTTGCTCTTCCAAAGCAACGACCCCACGAAGCCTTGGACCGGCCGTACCAACAACCGCGGCGAGATCAACGAAACAGGTGAATATGTTTGGGTGGTGGATGTGCGCGAAAGCCTGCACTTGGCCGAGACATACACTGGCAAGGTTCAGTTGACCAAGTAGAAGAGAACATGAACGAAACAAAAGCCCCGGAAGTCCGGGGCTTTTGTCTTTTTGATCGAGCTTTCACGGATCATTCAAATAGACCAACCGTTCATTAGACCGACCAAGGTGGTGAACAGGAACAGATGCTCTACTTTCGATCCACTTTCAACTATATCAGTAGGCCGCAATAACTCAACTCAAGGATGATGTTCAACAAGATCGCAGGTCGGTCGTTGTGGTTATTCGCCTTGCTATTCGCGGACAACGTTTCAAACGCCCAAATTTTCACGATAGCCGATGGATCGGGTGCTGGCTGTCAAGGAGTGATATTCGACTCAGGTGGACAAGGCGCTTCGGGCTATAGCAATAACGAGGATTACACCTTCACGATCTGCCCGGACGTACCGGGCAACGCGATCACACTGAATTTTGTTTCCTTCAACCTCGATGAAAGCGGTGCGCCCAATACGTGGGATGGACTGAGCATTTACGATGGTGCTAATTCTGGAGCACCGTTTTTGGGCACCTACCAAGGAACATCATTGCAAAGCGTTGCCTTTACTGCCTCCACGTTCAACACCTCGGGATGTCTTACACTGGTATTCCAGTCCAATACTGTGGGCACGGGTGTCTTTGCCGTTACTTTTTCGTGTGGTGATTCTCTGTGCGATCCACCGACGGCATTAGCCACAATGAGCATGCCTTCACCCGCAACAGTGTGCGCGGGTGGTACGCTATTGTTCGATGGCTCCGGTTCGTTCGCTTTCCCCGGTCAACAGATCGTCAGTTACGTATGGGATTTCGACGATGTGGCTGCAAATAACCCGATCGGGTCGGCCGTCAGTCACTCGTTCGTTCAGGCCGGGAGTCACATGGTGCAGTTGACCGTTACTGATAGTTCAGGTTGCTCGAGCACGAACGCATTAGGGCTTGAAGTGCTTGTGGGAAGTGCGGCCGATTTTGCAGGCACCACGGGCGCTCAAGTTGTTTGTTTAGGCGATTCGATCCAGCTTATCGGCGGTGTTGTTTCACTTCCATACCCAGTGAATACCAGCGTAAACTACGGCGACGGGTTGTTCCTACCGGATGATGTTGGTTCACCCTTCACTTCAGAGATGATCGTAGATCAGTATCCAGAGGGAAGTACGGTCCAGGGTTCCAACAGCTTCAACGGGATCTGTGTGGACATGGAGCACACATACATGGGCGATCCAGTGCTTCAGGTAACGTGCCCGAATGGCCAGTTGCTGATGTTGCATCAACAAGGAGGAGGAGGCACATACATAGGCGCAGCAAATGATATGGATGACAATTCGAATCCAATACCCGGTGAGTGCTGGCATTACTGTTGGTCGCCAACCGCAACCAACGGCACTTGGGTTGAAAATTCTACCACCAATACCACTGTGGCCGGAACTCCACCTAGCCCGGCACTGAACCCCGGAACATACGAGCCAGTGGGGACCTTCGATTCGTTGATCGGTTGCCCATTGAATGGTACTTGGACGTTCTCGTCTACTGATCTCTTTGGCGCCGACAATGGTTTTCTGTGCGGCTGGCAACTTGATCTGAATGTAGAGCAAATATCTGATTCAACTCTTGTTCTTACCACGTACGGAGCTGGCTGCGATTCATCGTTCTGGAGCGGCACCAACATCTCATTCACTTCTTCGGATTGCGATTCGATCACGGTGATACCAACCGAACCCGGTGAGCTCGTTTTCACCTACACGGGCATAAATAATTTCGGTTGCACTTTCGACACCAGTGTGACCATTACGGTGCTTCCCGAAAGCGATCCAGCGTGCAATGTTTCGGGTATTCTGTCGCTCGATCACAGTGGTGCGAACTTGTATCCGAACCCGGTTGATGAGCTCCTTCATTTCACCCATACGGAGGGCCTGCGATCGTATAGCCTTTTTGACACCGATGGTCGATTGGTCTTAACGGGGTCGATCACAACAAGCCAAGGAACAACGGATATTCCTCTAGCTGGTTCGGTGCCTGGTCTATACGTGCTCGTAGTGCATGGCGACACTGGTACCCAGCGGTATCGTGTGCTGAAACGTTAGTCAAGAGGCTCCATGGAGGATGGGAGTTTTCACCATTTTTCCTGCCCCAGCGAACCATTCGACCGGTTCATCCGTCACTTCGCCGATCGGGTCAATTCAGGCCGAAAAGAGGTCTACATTCGCTCCACGTTACAACCACATCGGAAGGCCATGCAAAAATTCAACAAGCTGGGCAGCATTTACTCGATGCTCGATCGCCTCTTTTTGGCGGTTTGTGTGCTCCTGACGGGAACCTCAATTAACGCTCAAAACCTGTTTACGATAGCCGATGGATCCGGTACCGGCTGTCAAGGTGTGATCTTCGATTCAGGCGGGCAAGGAGCAGCTGGCTACCAGAACGGCGAGAACTACACGTTCACTATTTGCCCTGATGTTCTGGGGAACGTGATCTACCTGACGTTCACGAATTTTGATTTGGACCAATCAGGGGCGCAGAATACATGGGATCATCTTTCTGTCTATGACGGCGATAATACGAGCGCACTCGGCTTGGGGGATTACAGCGGGAGTTCCCTTCAGAACATCATCATCAGCGGTACGGTCTTCAATACAACAGGTTGTCTCACATTGGTGTTCCAGTCCAACGGAGTAGGCACGGGTGTCTTCGCGGCCAGTTTCCAGTGCACCATCCCCTGTCAGAATCCGACGGCAGTAGCTACAATGAGCGAAGCTGTTCCAGCCCTTATTTGCCAAGGCGAAACTGTCAGTTTTGACGGCAGTGGTTCCACTGCACAACAGAACTATATTATTGAACAATACTTGTGGCAATTCGACGATGGGTCTGTGGACAGCACGAGTGGTCAATTCGTGGATCACACGTTCATGGAAGATGGCGAACATGTGGTGCAACTCTACTTGACCGATGATAATGGCTGCGGAAATTTGAACTTGGTGGACTTACAGGTTCTGGTAAGCACAACTCCCAATTTCGGTCTGACTTCAGAAAGTGAAGAAACCTGCTTCGGTGAAACTGTCACTATATACGGACACGCGGACCCAGTAACATGGACCGGTATACCTGATGCCAATTTTGGAGGAGGAATTTTTCTGCCCGATGATGTAGGTCTGCCGTTCACCTCTTCGCTCACTTTCGAGCAATTCGACCCGGGCCAGGTTGTCACGAGCATGAGTGATATCGAATCCATTTGTGTGGACATGGAGCACACATACATGGGTGACCTTGTTCTGCAAGTGATCTGCCCGAACGGACAGACGATGATCTTCCACCAACAAGGCGGTGGTTACACGTACATCGGGGCTCCGAATGATTTTGACAGCAATACGGATCCGGTGATCGGTGAGTGCTGGCACTATTGCTGGAGCCCGACCGCTACGAACGGCACGTGGGTAGACAATTCTGTTTTCGGCACGAACAATACCACCGTTGCGGGGACCCCTCCGAGTGCGTCCATCAATGCTGGCACCTATGAGCCAGTGGAGTCATTCAACAACTTGGTCGGTTGCCCTTTGAACGGTGAGTGGACCTACCAGAGCACGGATCTCTGGGGTGCAGACAATGGATTCATTTGTTCTTGGGAGATCAATTTCAACCCCGCGATCATCCCGGACGTAAC
>JANNYL010000177.1:0-2555 GCA_031410075.1 Flavobacteriales bacterium | reverse complement strand
GCGCTCGGTTCAGACAACTATGATGTCGGCGTTACGGATGCCAACGGATGCATACATAGGACCGACCCGATCTACCTGCGCCAACCCGACCGCAGCGATTGGACTATGACCGGCAATGCAGGCACCAATCCCGCAACCAATTACATCGGCACCAGCGATAACAAGGATGTGGTTTTTAAGAGCAACGGTGCGGAACGATTGCGGTTGAAGGGCGATGGCACCATTGCGCTACCCGGCATAACCGGTACCGGCCTCTTGCGGAAAGGTCCTGACGGGCTTTTGGGCATCGGGATCCCCTTTGGGCTACCCGATGACTACTGGACCACTGCGGGCAACTACCTCCATGAAGCGCCTAACCAGTTCATAGGCACGCGCGATAACTACCCGCTGGTGGTGAAGACCAATTTGGTAGAGCGCATGCGTCTTACTACGGATGGCCGATTGGGCATTGGTACGGCCAGCCCAACAGATGCATTGGAAGTACACCACACCGATGAGCGTGGTGGCCTTCGCTTGACCAATGACCGCACCGATGCCAACGCCCACAATGAGATCCGCTTTCAGAAAAACGGCAACCTGCGTTGGGCACTAGGCTGCGATTTCGACGGCAATGGCGGGCAAGATTTCTTTCTGTGGGATCACCAAGCAACCACCAAGCGCTTAGTTGTTGATGCCGCAGGTCGTGTGATCATTGGCGATCCGGTAGTAACCAATGGAAGCACGTTGTACCGGCTCTACGTTGATGGTGGAATTGTATGCCGCGATGTAAAAGTAACGGCTTCTCAGAGTTGGCCCGATTACGTCTTCGAGGACAGGTACCAACTAATGCCTCTCGAAAATCTGGCGCATTATCTGCACCAGAACGGCCACCTCCCAACCATGCCAAGCGCATGCGAAGTAGAAGCCAACGAAGGTGTTGAAGTAGGCGACCTGCAACTGCGTTTGGTAAAAACCGTCGAAGAACAGCAGCTCTACATTCTGCAATTGCACACCGCATTGCAAGCAATGAAAGCCCGGTTGAACGAATTGGAATACCAACGGTGATGCGCACCCCAAGCAGCATACGGTACGCGGTGGTGGTCTTGCTTCGGCACGCCCTCGCTATGACCACGCTCTGCGCCCAATCGCCCTTCGTTACGATGGAAGGAAGGAAATTCATGCTCAATGGGCAGGAGTTTTATCCTAAGGTCCTGAACTATCGTGTCGAGCTCGCCAGCAGCACTGGCACCGGAATCCTACCAAGTGACCTCTATTTCACTCCAAGCTTTACATACGATCGGAATGTTCAACAAGGAACCGAGTGCAACTCTTCTTCTACCTGCAATACCCAGCTGCTCCAACACTTTCAAAAGGTGGCAAGCATGGGCTTCAACTGTCTGCGGCTGGTCGGTCCGGGTCCCTTCCTTCAAAATGATGTAATGATTGGAAGGGATATGGCGCTTACTGTGCTACAGAACGATGGCACCGTACCAACACCCACGCACCGGCTCCAACTCACTTCGCCAGGTTACAATGACCAGTTCTCCATCCGTTGGTTCGAGCTACTGGTCGGGCTTTTGGACATAGCCGAGTACGCAGGGCTCAAGGTGATACTCCTCAGTGCTGATGAGAACGATGCCGTCGATGTAGGCGAGGACGTAGACGCTGTTGAGTCATATGCCGAATACCTCCGGAGGCTATCAGAGGAATTGCAAGATCACCCCGCCTTGCTGGCCTACGACCTTTGGAACGAACCCGCTTATCCATGGACAAGCGCTATGCTGAACTGGACCAAGTCGGATATCTGTGGCTTCACCGAGCAGTGGTACGATGCGATCAACGCCAACGACGCGAACCATCTGGTAACGCTGGGGGGATGCAGCTACCATGACATGGATGTTTGGGACTTCAGCACGATGAGGCTTGATTTCTACTCTCCCCATGTTTACCCGGATCCATGGGACTTCGACGGATACGACTTCCCTGCCACCTTGGCTCGTTACAAAGCCGAGCTCTATTGGCTGGCTCGTTCGTGCCCGATGCCTTACTTGATCGGTGAAACCGCCTTCTCTGCGGAAGATGAAACTGATGACCACTGGGTCGACCCTTTCGGTACCAACAATCATCTGGACGCGGATCCTGCGCACCACCAAATGCCATGGATGCACGGAAGTGAAGCTGAACAGGCCACATTCGCAACGGAGAGTATGAATGCGACACGGGCCTACTTGGGATCGGGCTATTCGTGGTGGGATTTCCAAAACAGCCGTTGGAACAACTTGCAGAGTTCGTCGGAAAGTTACCGGGGCAATTTCTTCGGCCCACTGCATTACGGTGACGGTGTTTTGCCTTGGACCGATAAAGAGGTGGTGGCCGTATTCCAGAACTATGTGCTCGCCACTCCTCCAACGGAACTTGGGCCAGAACCATCCAACTACCATGATCTGCTGGGCTTCGATGGGAATCCAGTGCTCGGAAATTGGATCATAAAAGACCAGCAAGGGGTCCCTATCAGGGATGCTGCGATCAGATGCAAATACTCTTATCATGCCCTCGACGATCCCGATCTGTTGGTG
>JANNYL010000176.1:0-1565 GCA_031410075.1 Flavobacteriales bacterium | reverse complement strand
CGGGGCGGGCGGCAACCCTTCAAGCGCCTCGACCTTGGAGACTCCCTACAGCATGTTCTGGGAAGATGGTCGCCACCAGTACCTCTACCTCAGCCAGGACCTGGTCAACCTGAACGTTTGCCCGAATACGGATGTCAGGGGCATCGCATTCCAAACAGCTGCAGCAGGCGTTGTAAGTGGAAGCGTTGGCGGAGTTCGAAACTGGCGCATCAGCATGAAGAATACGCTGACATCAACGTTGAACGATTTCGACTACACGGCCTTGCAATTGACTGGCTCAGGTCCAGGTCCATATTTACCGGTGAACGGTTGGAATTCACATGTATTCAACGTGAGCAACTGGCAATGGAACGGGGCAGGATGGAATATGCTGGTGGAATTCGGTTTCGATAACCAGGATTGGGTCAACTGTAACGATACTCCGGTGTTCTATGAAACAACGGCATATAATGGCACTGCTGGCGCTCGATGCGATGCTTGTGGTAATGTGTTCAACACGTTCAATGCTACCTGTGTTTGGAACGCCGCTACGTGTGGTGCTGGTTCCGCTGGCATACCCAACGTGCCCTGCCCTAACACTATCAATACCGTAGTGCCTGGTAGCGTTGGCCCTGCGCCTGGCGCTGGTTACCCCGGAACTCCATGGAACGCCTTGGGACCCGATGCGACCCACGTACAGTGCCAAGGTTGGGGCCACACACCAGGACCTCAGTTGACCTTTTCACAGAACGGCTCACCCACCTGCGATTGTACCTTCCAGTACACCGCTGCTGTAGGTGTTACCGCGCGTCGCCCTTTGCTGAAGTTCGATGCACAAGTGAATGGTATCGGTACCAGCTACCCGAACGGAAACTACTTGCTGTCGCAAGAGAGCGTTATGATCGGCGACTACGCAACATGGGCCAATAGTGCTCTGTACGTTGCCCCCAACTACCAGAACAAAGGTCCTGGAACGCTTAGTGCCAGCAGCAGTGTATGGGGTGGTGCCGTGCTCTTGAGCGACCACGTGTTCGACAAATACTACGATGGCGTTACCAAATTGGAAGATGCGAAGCAGGCCATGGGCTACAAGCACTATCCCCTGAAGGAAATGGCCAACTATGTTGAGCAAGAGCACCACCTGCCAACCATCGGTGGACGTGAAGATTGGGAGAAGACCGGCCAGTTCAGCGTTGATAAGTTGACCAACCAACTGTGGGTGACTGTGGAGACCCAGAGCCTGTACATCAAAGAACTGAACGATCGCATGACGGCTCTCCAGAACTATTTGGTGGAGAAGCGCCTGAAGGATCTGAAGAAGTAATTCCTCCTGTAGCATTACCGCACCCATGCTCCACCTCCGACTCCTGCGGTCTTGCTTCGTCCTCGCTTCTGTGGTGACGATCGGCGCTGGCGTAAACGCTCAGATCGCGATCGCCCCTGCTGTAACGGTGCCTAACCCGCGCGCCATGCTCGACCTGAGCAATGATGTGACCCGGGGCTTCCTGGCTCCACGGGTAACGTTCGCACAACGGCCACCCGCTCCGGTGAACTCCCTGTTCATCTTCCAGACGGATTCTGATGCC
>JANNYL010000175.1:0-15123 GCA_031410075.1 Flavobacteriales bacterium | reverse complement strand
CGGGAGAATACCTACGTGGTTGCCGCTGCATGGCTCGCCTGTGGATTGGATGTGGACAAAGTGACCTTCTATCGCCAGAGCGATCTGCCTGAAGTGACCGAACTCGCATGGTATCTCGGTTGCCTTACGCCGTATCCCATGTTGGCCAATGCGCATTCGTTCAAAGACAAGAGCGATCGCTTGAGCAGCGTGAACGGTGGCCTTTTTTACTATCCGGTGCTGATGGCTGCGGATATCATCCTCTACGATGCGCATTACGTTCCTGTCGGGAAAGACCAGGTTCAGCATTTGGAGATCGCGCGTGACATCGCCGAAGCGTTCAACCGCAACTATGGCGAGGATACGTTCGTGGTGCCCAAAGCGAAAGTGGATACGCAAGTGATGATCGTGCCTGGCACCGATGGCCAAAAGATGAGCAAGAGCTACGGCAACACCATCAATGTGTTCGCCGATGAGAAGGAGCTGAAAAAGCAGGTGATGGGGATCGTGAGCGACAGCAAGTTGTTGGAAGAACCCAAAGACCCGAGCACCGATAACACGTTCAAGTTGTTCGCCTTGGTCGCGTCAACGGAACAAACCGAGGCGATGCGCCAGAACTACTTGAATGGAAACTATGGCTACGGCCATGCGAAAAAGGAATTGCTCGCTGTGCTTATCGAACGCTACGCGCAGGAACGCAAGACTTTCCAAACGCTGATGAACGACAAGTCTGAACTCGATAAGCAGTTGCGCATTGGGGCGGAAAAGGCGAAGGGAATTGCGAGCGCGACGTTGAAGAGGGTGCGGGAGAGGGTCGGGTATTCGGGTAGTTGATGTCGTTAACTATTTCGCACCCATTTGCTTGTTAGTCGAAGGCCGTTGGCGGAGATCAAGGTGATGGTGTAGACGCCCGCCGGCAAGAACTCTGCATCGAACACGATAGCATCCATTTGCGTCTGTTCCTTACGCACAATACGGCCAAAGGCATCTGTGACCAACAGACTAGCCGTATCCCAAAACGCAGGTAGCTCAATACGGACAATGCTCTCGCCAGGGTTTGGATATAGTCTGATCAACTGGTCATTTTGCATTTCGCTAGTGCCAAGTACAAAGTCGCACGACGGCGCTATGCCTGTTCCATAGTTGATGTTGTTGTCGCTGTAGCAGCGCAATGGCAGAACGCTCGAAGTTCCGCAAAACATCATGGTGAACCAAACCACTTCAAGCGATCCAATATGTTCGATAGCGGTCACCTGCGGGACCCACGGTTGGTCGAATTGTGGGGTGATCACAATGCTCCTTAACTCTTGTCCGTCAACTTCCACGGACCCAGTGTCGGTAACCACAAACTCACCTTCGCATATTTGCTCTCCTTCAGTTGTAAGTATCCATGAATCACCTGGGGCGGCACCAAACCAGAAAAGTGTGTCCCATTGTTGGTAATTCCAGATGTATACCACATCATTTTCAACTGCTGTGAAATTCCCACCCTCGTTGGCGAAGCTCAAATACTGCTGTAAAGGAATACTGAACCAAAAAAGCTCACTGATCGTTTTCTGGGCCATTCGACCATCCAGCATAGTATCCGAATCATAGGTCACCCGGAGATAGCCATTCTGGTCTGGGAAGCCGGATTCGTAGTACCATACCGCACCAGGTGGAGCCCATGTTTGAGACAAACCGGATGTGCTGAGCAAGACGAAGAGTAGGGCTATGTTCTTGTTCATGTTTTCATCCAGAGAGAAAACTGGATGATTACTCAAAGGAACTGCTCATCCATCAGGAATCCAACTCAAAAGCGCCGAATTTCCAACGATGCTTTCTTCCCATTTACCTCTGCTAAACGCGCACTATTGGCAAGTCACAAAGACAGGGGATCTTGAACTGCTGATCAGAACTTCGCGCAAGGAATAACCCTCCGCTTGGCCATGCTCTTGCGTTTGCGGCTGTTCGCCAATTCGTATACCATGGTGATCTCGTGCGCGCCACCACTGTTGGCTGCCAAACGAGAAATGGTGATGTCGTAGCTGTAGCCGAACCGCCAATCGTTCACTTTAGTGCCGATCACGAGTGCGATGGCATCGTTGTTCTGATAGCCTGCTTCATAGGCCTTTAGCAAGGGGATGCCTCGGAACCAGAGACCCGCGAAAATGGGATCACGCTCGAAGTATGAACCGATATCGAGCTGGTCGTACTTACCCTGCGCCCGATAGTTGAACGCTGCGATAATGCTCGTAGGATGCTTTTTGATCACCGGTGTTTTCATCGTGAACCGCTTGCCTCCGTGTACGCTGATCTTCACGGGCACAATGGCCTCGCGCAAAAGCAACGTCTGGTTGGGCTTGTTGAGGTGGTGTACGCCCACTCCCAACCAGACTTTCGGCGTGAAGTAGAGCAAGCCACCACTGATGTCCGTGTACTTCGCGTTACGGCCTTGGTAGTTCTCGAAGGTACTTACATCGCCGCCACGGGCGAGTTGATCACCGAACAGCAAACGCGAATAATCCACAGCATGGTCCACGAACGCGAACTGCAAAGCGGGTCGAAGAAAAACTTTGCGCTTCAACTGAACTTCATAGGCGTACTGCACCGCGATATTGGTGTATCGCAATGCGCCAGTACCCGCGCGATCGTGTGTGGCGATAATGCCGATGCCACTGTTGAGCTCGCTGATGTAATGATCGGCCGCGAAGTTGTACGTAACGAATGCCCCTGGTATGGATGGCCACTGATCGCGATACTGAAGTGCGAAACGTGTTCCTGCACTTGTTCCTGCAAAAGCCGGACTCAGGTAGGTTGGAGCGCTATAGAACTGCGTGAAGTGGGCATCCTGTGCCGTTACCGGCCCCAGGACACCGATCAGCAGAACCGCTCCGGCGTACCGTTTCTTCATGCGCGATCACGGCTTGGTTGCGCGCGCGGTGTTCTCGTTCCGGTTGAGCACGATGTCCAGCGGTATCTCGCGTGAACCGTCAGGTACCACGATCGTGTTCACCTCGCTTACGCGTGCCTCGAATCCCGAAGCTTCCACCGTCATGGTATACCGCTGGCGCGGCTCCACCATCATCAGATAGCGGCCGGTTCTTTCGTTCGCATTGTACACGCCAATGAGTTCTTCCCCGGTAAGGTCACTCAGCGTAATGCGCGCCTTCACCGGTTCTTCGTTCACGTCGGTGATCACGCCGCGAACCACCAGGTAATCGATCTGGCTGTTCGGAAAATTGATCTGATAGATATCCTGACCCCCAAGACCACCGCTACGTTCGCTGCTGAAGTAGCCTGTTTGGCCATCCTCGCTCAAGCAGAAGTAGATATCGTCATGAACGGTGTTCAGCGGGGCACCCATATTCTCTGGCACAGACCAACCGTTCATGTCATAGTCGACCAGATTGCTCTTGAAGACATCATAACCACCCATCGTATTGTGGCCCGTGCTGCTGAAGAAGAGCGTGGTTCCGTCGCTGTGCAGGAAAGGTGCGTCTTCTTCGTATGGCGTGTTTATCGTGGGGCCCAAGTTCAGGGGCAAGCTCCACTCGCCATTGGGCAACTGGCGAATACGATAGAGGTCGTGCCCACCATATCCGCCATCGCGGTCACTGGAGAAATAGACCTCGGAACCATCTGGCGATATCGTGGCGCTTGGCTCGTGGAACGGGCTGTTGATACGTTCGGTCATTTTTTCGGGATCCTGCCACAAGCCTTGCATGCGCTTCACGCTGAACAGGTCTCCGCTTGTGAGGTTCTGGCTGGTGCGGTAAAGGATCATCTCATTTCCTTCGGGACTCAGACCTACGGTGGCGTCCTGCACGATCGTGTTCAAGGGCGCCCCCGCATTTGTTGCATTGCTCCAAACCTCATCCACACGCTTCGCCATATACACGTCCTCGAAATACTGGCCACTGGGATCCCGCATATTACCCGTGCTGCCCTCGCGACGACTGGTGAAATACATGGTGTTACCATCGGCCGTTACCAACGGACAGTAATCGTGATCAGGGCTGTTGATCAACGCGCCCATATTCCGAATATCCATTTCGGCTGGAAAGGACGTCAGCTCCTTTGCTGTGTTCGCGATGGCGATATGGCGATCCACTTCCGCGTTCTCTATGGCGCGTCCCGTTTCCTGTTTGTAAGCGGTGAGCAGTTCGATCTCCTCGTTGAAGCGTTGCTCCCGATGGCGCATCAAGGCCACCTGGTACTTGGCCTCGATACTGCCGTTGCGAGCTGCTCTCTCAAAAAAAGGCGTTGACTTCTCCCGGAATGTCGGCATGTTGCTCAGGCAGATCCCGAGCTCATAAGCCACCTCCCCGAAGGTGGTATCAACGTCCACCAATTTGCGGTAGATCTTGGCCGCATCGGCCCATTGTTTGCCGTCATAGAGGCCTTTCGCCTCGTCCAACATTTTCGTGTGCGTGCGCGAGTAATTCTGCTGCGCATGCAGCTGGCAGAATAGGAGAGCGCTGGCGAGCAACGTAACCGCGGTTCGTTTCATGGTCGATCTATCGGAGTAGTGTAACATCACCTTTCAATGTGGTCTCTTCGCCGCTACTGAACTTGGCGTAAGCTTTCCATGCGTAGACATCCTGTTTGGCTGGGGTATTCCGGTACCATCCGTCCCAGCCTCGCTTGACATCGAAGGATTCGAAAACGAGTTCGCCCCATCGATTGAAGACCTGCAAATGGTAGTCCTCGACACCGCTGTATATGGGGAAGAAGTAGTCATTCTCAAAACTTTGCGGATCGTATACGCCGTCCGAGGGACCTGAGTTACTTGGCGTGAACGCATTGGGGAAGGCGATCTCTCCCGACTGAATGCCGGTCACGGCACTTGGCAGACTGAACGTATCCGGACAATTCCATTCATTGTTGGCGATCAGCGTTACATCGAACTCACCGCCGCTCTGGTAATAGTGAACAGGATTCAGCTCCGTGCTTGTTGAACCATCGCCGAAATCCCATTGGAATTCGGTCGCATTGCCGCTCAAGTTGTAGGTGAATACAGGCTGGCTGGGTACAATGACTTCATCTGGCTGCAATACGAAATAGGCTTGTGCACGAGGATAGACGACCACGCTGTCCACTTTTATCGCCGTGTTCACACCACCACCTATCGCCACTACCGTAAGCGAAACAGTAAACGTTCCGGGCGTGTTCCAGGTATAGCTCGGGTTCTCCGCCTGGCTCGTACCACCATCGCCGAAATTCCAGAGGTACGTTTCACCAAGCAACGAGGTGTTCGTGAAGTCGACCGTGAGCGGTGCGCAACCCATTCCCTGGCCAATAAAACCAGCTGTCGGTATCGGCGGCGTGATAGTGATCTGCTGGGTAACCGTATCCGAGCAACCGCCAGAAGTCACAACGAGCGTGATCGTAAAATCACCCCATGTGCCATACGTGTGCGATGGCGGATCCTCCAAACCGCTTGTACTGCCATCTCCAAGATTCCAACCGTATGACCATGTTCCATTAGGCGTTGTGTTGCTTACGACAATGGTTGCGGCAGGGTACTGTTGAACGAACGGCGTGGCTTGGAACGCGGCATTCGGCACCGGGTGAACGATGATCGCTTGGCTAAGTGTATCCGTGCAGCCAAAGGCCGAAGTAGCGATAAGGGTGATCGTGTAGGACTGGTCGCTATTGCCCGTATTCACGTATGTGTGTGAAACGTTCGCGCCCACCAACGTGGTGCCATCACCCATGTCCCATAGCCATTGGATCGCGCCACTGCCTTGATCGGATACGTTCACGACGAAGGGCGAGCATCCTTCGGGAGGTGCCGTGAACAATGCAGTTACTGGTGGATAGACCTGGATCTGTTGAGTGACCGTATCTGTACAACCGAAAGCCGTTGTAGCCATAAGTTGCACGTTGTATGTCGCTGGAATAGCGGATGTACTCGTGTAGGTGTGCTGTACATCCCCGGGTGGCGCATTCTGGAACGCACCGTCTCCGAACTGCCATGCCATATTCGTCGCCCCGATCGTGAGGTCATCGAACAACACTGGCAACGGTGTACATCCTGCTTGAACACTCGGCGTGAATTGTGCGATGGGAGTAGGATGCACGAGAATGCTGAAGTCGGTTGTATCGATGCATCCGAAGGAGGATGTAGCGATCAGTGATGGCGCATAGACCACATCATTCAATCCTTGATTGAAATAAGTGTGCAGAGGGTTCTGAAATACACTGCCTCCGCCATCGCCGAAGGTCCACAAGTAATTGGCGGCACCCGTGCTCACGTTCACAAAACCCGGCTCCATGGGCGAGCAACCCGCGCTGTCCGCTACAAATGCAGCAACTACTTGTGGGAACACATCGACCTGCGCGCTCGTGGTGCTTGTGCAGCCGTCAGCGGAAGAAACGGTGAGGACGATGGGATATGTGACCGATCCCGGACCAAGGAAATTGTACCAGGTGTATTCGTGAGCGGCCACAGTTGTATCCGAACTGTTACCATCGCCGTAACTCCAATTATTGGATGTCGCGCCTTGTGATGTGTTCGTAAGCGTTGCCGTGAGCGGGTGGCATCCCTGCACATCGCTGATGGTGAACTGTGCTTGCGGCGCTGGGAAAATGGTCACAACATCCATGAGCGTATCGCTGCAACCGAACGCATTGGCGGCGATCACAGTGATCGGATATTGCACTTCAACACCGCTTGTGTCGAAGTAGATGTGTGTTGGCGAAGGACCACTTCCTGTGGATCCATCCCCAAAATCCCACACGTAGTCAACGGCACCTATGATCGGTGGGAACGTTACGCTGAACGGTGAACACCCGCTATCGGGATCCGCAACGAAGGTGAAGTTGGGCGCAGGGTAAACGACGATGCTTTGCTGGGATGTATCCGCGCAACCGTTAGGTCCATTGGCTATCAACGTTACCGTATTCGTTTGCAGGAAGAAGGTGTTGTTCACATACTGATGCGAGGGGCTTGTCGCAATGCTGGAAGTTCCGTCACCAAAGTCCCATTGGTATCCGATCGCGCCAAGGCTGTTGTTCGTGAAATCCACGTCCAACGGTGCGCAGCCCGGGATTGCATTGTTGGTGAACAACGCGATAACGGTAGGTGATACCGTGATGTCCATGAAGGCCGTATCGCTGCATCCGAAGGGCGTGCTCGCGATTAGCATTACGGTGTATATGCTGTCCGCCGTTCCGAGGTTCACGTAGGTGTGGGAGGGTGAAACAGCATTGTCCCCGCCACCATCACCGAAGGTCCACACATAGTTGGCAGCACCTGAACTGGTATTGGTGAAGCTCACATCCATGGGTGAGCATCCTGCGGTCGGGGTGGATGTGAATGCAGCGGTCGGTTTTGCTTCAACGGTGACCGGCTGCACGCCAGCACTGCTACAGTATGGTGTGGTTGCCGTGAGGGAAACGAAATACGTACCCGGAGCAGCGTACAAATGCGTGGGGGCTTGCACAGAATCGATCGCACCATCCCCGAAATTCCAAGCCCATTGAACAACAGGGTTGCCAGGATCCGTTACGCTTTGATCGAAGAACTGTGCGAGCGTTCCCACACACACGTTCTGCGCACCGATCTGCACTTGGGGTGGCGCATAGACATGAACGAGTTGTGCGGTCTGATCACTGCACCCATCGGCGTTGGTCGCTGTAAGTGTGATGGTGTAGTCGCCAACCGTTCCGTACGTATGCGGCGGTGGGTCGAATTGCGTATCCGTTGTGCCATCACCGAAATCCCAGAAGTACTGCACTGCGTTGAGCGAGGTATTGGCGGGATCGGCGGTCAATGTGTTGCACGCCGCGTTCACGTCCAGAACGAATTGCGCCGTTGGACTGGGCAAAACCGTGACTTGCACAGTAGCCGTATCCGTGCAACCCGCAGTGGCTCCCATGATGCTCACCGCATATCTGATCGTGAAGGTGCCTGCAGTATTGTAGGTATGCGCTTGATCACCCGAACCGGTCGTCTGCCACCCGCCTCCATCATCGAAATTCCAACTGTAGGTGTTCGCTCCGCCCGTGGTGGTCTCATTGAAAAAGGCGGTCTCCCCAGCGCAGATCGTATCAGGCGTTACTGTGAGTGTAACAGATGGTGGAGGGACGATCGTGATCGTCACATTCGCAGTATCGATCCCGCAATAGTTGCTATCCAATAAGGTCACTTCGTACGTACCTATTGCCGGGTATTGGATCGTGCGCGGAAACGTCGGTGGCCATGGATTCCAGTCGATGATGCTGTCCTGGCCGACACCCCAGTAGTCGCCGAAATTCCAGTGCTCGAACCGCTGGTAGATATTGCCCTGCATCAGGCAATTCCGGTTTGTAACATTGAGGAAAGTCACGATGTTATCCGGCCAGCAAAGCAGTGTGGCACTCGGTGCTATCGCCGCATCATCAAGGTCCCAAACACGGATCGGATTGAAGGTAGCCACACTGGGTCCGCCTTGCAGCGTATTGCAGGTGTTCTCGGCGTAAAGCGTAACAGTGGTTTCACAATTCACCGTGCCTTGCAAATACGTGTGCGAGACCGATTGACCCAAGTTGGTAAAGTCATAAACCTCTTGCGGCGATCCATCACCGAAATCCCATGTGAACACAGTGTTCGGCGATACGTTCGTACTGCTATTGATGAACTCGATCGCCTGGGGTGCACAGATCTGTGTCAGTCCACCAACGGGAATCTGTATGGATGCGCTCGTACTCTCCTCCATGATCACCGTACCTGTGATCACGCAGCCACTCACTACTTCGGTAAACGTCACCGTGTACTGACCTACCGTTGAGGTGTACACGTGGTTCACGCTCATTGGTGGAACGAGCAACCCTCCTATTTGCTGGGGGGATCCATCGCCCCAGTTGATCACGTACGCGCCTATATTGCTCGGTGAAGCAACGACCAGGGTGAAGTTCGTACCGCTACAGCTGTACCAGGTCGGCGTATCGGTGGGATTGCCGTAATAGTCGTACAACTGCGGGCATTGCGCGCTGGCACACAGCGCGAGCTGGGCGATGGAAACGGAAGCCAAAAGTTTGCGCACAGGCATTCAACAAGGGATTATCCCATCCGTTCCAACGCGGTTCACATGCGAAAGGATACCTGGACCCAATACCACCTCCTCGGACGGGCTGCACTTGTGGAGGAACGCGCTGGCTGGCCAGGCCACGGCTATAGTTTCCATTCACGTCGAACCAACTGCGGGTATCACCGTATGAACCACCCGGATCAACCAATGGAAAAATTCGACATCTGTGTGATTGGCGGCGGTCCCGCTGGATATGCTGCCGCCATGCGTGCCATTGACCTTGGTATGCGCACCGCGCTGATCGAAAAGGAACGCATCGGAGGCACCGGGATCTATAACGGTGCGCTTACCAGCAAAACACTGTGGGAATTGAGCCAACGTGTGGCCAGTGCCAACGAGGTTACCCGCACACGTGGGCGCGAACCCTTCCGCCTTTCTTGGGACGAGATCGGGAAGACACTGAACGAGGCTGTGTTCGAGCGCAAGTATCTATATGCATGTCACATGCAACTGCTCGAGAACAGTGGGGACCACTTCAAACATTTCCGCGGAAACGGGCGCTTCATCAATGATCATATCGTTGCTGTAGAACGGGCCGGAGAGACCATTGAGATCCACGCGGACCACTTCGTGATCGCCACAGGTAGCCGACCACGCACGCTGCCCACTATAACGGTCGATGAAAAGCACATCATGTCGAGCGACGGTATCTTTTCCATCGATGACCTGCCCAAGAGCATTGTGATCGTGGGTGCCGGAGTGATCGGTTGCGAGTTCGCTACCATCTTCAACAATTTCGGGCACACCAAGGTGCACTTGATCGATAGAGCCGAACGGATCCTGCCATTCGAGGACGCGGATATTTCGGACCTCATCGCTCGAGAAATGGAGCGCAAGGGCATCACTATTCACCGCAACGCGAAGCTGGACCGCATTGAGGCGCTCCCTCATGGTGTGGAATACGCGATCACCTACACGGATGGTCGCACTGAACAGGTCACCGTTGAGAAGGCATTGCTTTCAGTAGGCCGAATTCCGAACATCGAAGGGCTCGACCTGCGACTTGCCAGAGTAGAACTTGACCCTGTCACGGGTAACATCCGAACGGATGATACGCGAACCTCTCAGTCCCACATCTATGCCGTTGGCGATGCGACAGGTACCAACATGTTGGTGAATCTCGGCGAGATGGAAGGGCGTCATGCGGTTGAGCGGATCCGTGGTTTGATCGAACGCCCATTGAGCTATACGAACGTGAGTTCCATCATGTTCCTGGACCCTGAGGTAGCAGGAGTTGGACAGAACGAACAGGAGCTTATCAAACAAGGCATTCCGCATCGCACGGCCAGAATTGACTATGCGTGTCTTGCGCGCGCCATTGCCATGCGTCGCACACGTGGTTTTTTCAAACTGATCGTCTCCGATGATGATCACATGCGCGTGCTTGGCATGCGCGCGGTAGGCGAACATGCCAGCAGTGCCATTCAAGCCGTTGCGCTCATGATGCGCACAGGTATGAGCATCCGCGAACTGGCTGACCTCATACATCCGCATCCAAGCATCACCGAAGGCGTTCAGGAATGCGCACGTATGCTTCTGGGCACGAGCATTTTCAAAAGCCCTGTGTTCGGTGACAAGATGCGTTGTACCGTTTGGAGGCCGCAAGCGGCTGCGAACGCGGCGTGAACGATAGAACGCCGTAACGGAACCAGGATCGATCGCTACTGCGGCTCCCCAGGATCCGCGAAAGCGGGGTTGTTCACGAAGTCCAGATCCGTCAATGCGTTCAAGAAGGCCTTCACCTGCATTCGTTTCGGCGCGGTCAATTCCAATGTCGACTCTTCGTCGGTGAATTTCATGAAGGCATCCACAGTAGGGCCCGGATGTCCGCCATCGTTGTAATGATCGAGCACCTCATCGATGGTCGCGAACCGGCCATCGTGCATGTATGGCGCGGTGAGCATGATGTTCCGCAACGTAGGGGTCTTGAACTTGCCCGCGTCGAACGGATCGTTGGTGACTTCCGCACGACCTATATCGGTGTACGGCTCGGTTTGCAACGCGTTGTTATGGAACTGCTCATCCGTGAACAAACCGGCGGCATCGGTATGACAATGGAAGCAATCCGCTCCACCCTGCCCTACAACAAATCCGCCTCCGGGAAGAAAGATCTGCTGTCCCTCAGGTCCGCCTTCCGCCTGGAAAAGAACCAATCCCTCGGACTCATCTATCGTGAATGCGTCTTCGCTACGCACCACCTTGTCATACTTGCTGTTACCACTGATCAATGTGCGCAAGAATTGAGCGATAGCCCTCGCCGCCAGCGTTGAATCGATCGCAGTGGTTCCGAACGCCGCATTGAAGAGGTTCGGATAAGCGGGATGCGCCTGCAACTCGCTCATCGCATTCATCCATGTTTCGTGCATCTCGATCGGATCACGAACCGGCCGCAGAATCTGCTCTTCCAACGTTGGTGCACGGCCGTCCCAGAAAAAGCTGTTCGCGTAGCCCAGATTGATCAACGCCATAGAACTGCGGCGACCTGTGAGCCCATCGATCCCTTCGCTAACCGCGTTGCCATCGGAAAACGCCATTGCCGAGGAATGACAAGTGGCGCAGCTCATCGTGTTGTTACCGCTCAAACGTTCCTCGTAGAACAGAAATCGTCCCAATGCAACCCCTTCAACGGTCATGGGATTACTAGCAGGAACGGACATCGGCGGAAGGTTGGACGGGATCTGCAACGTGTATGGCGTTCCGATCGGCTCAGGTCCGGGTTCAACTACGGGATCCTCCTCCCGACACGATGAAGCCAAGCCAGTTGCTGCAGCGAACATCAACGTGGTGTATGCGAACTTCTTCATGGTACCTGGTCCAAAGATCGTGGATCGGTGAGGCTACTGAGAAAAGCCAATAGATCCTGCTTGTCCTGTTCGGTTAGCTCCAGTGGAACCAATAAGGCATCCTTGTTCGCGTCGTTGTTACCCCCGCTGTTGAAATGATCGATCACCTCCAATAATGTCGCCATGCTCCCATCATGCAGATAAGGTGCTGTAAGCGCAATATTCCGCAATGTGGGCACCTTGAACTTGCCTTTATCCGAAGGGCTCAGCGTGATCCGTTGTCGACCGGGGTCTGCCTCAAGATCCGACCCGTAGCCGATGTTGCGGTAGGTATAGTCCGTGAAATTGTGACCGCTATGGCAAGAGCTGCATTGTTCCCTGTTGAACACTTCCCAACCGTTCCGTTCGCTCTCCGTCAGAGCGTTCGCATCACCCTGATAGAAGCAGCGATCAAAGCGCGACCAGCCACTTACCAGTGTGCGTTCGTAGCTCGCCAAGGCACGCGTGATCACGAATCCGTCCAACACGCGACCGTAGCCTTTCATTGATAAGGAGGCAAAGGGTTCCTCTGTGCGCAATTGTTCCGCTGCGGTGTTGATATTGCTCGCCATTTCATGTTCCTCATGAATTGGCGCGAGCACCTGTTGCTCCAACGTTGGAATACCGCCGTCATAGAACAATGCTGGTTGCCAGGCCACATTACCAAGTGAAGGCGCATTGCGCAGACCAAGTGCACCAGAAGCTCCAGCACTCAACGCCACTGTGTCGCTGAACGCATTCGATGGATGATGACAGCTGGCACAACTGAGGCCATTCCCCAGTGACAATCGCTCATCAAAAAAAAGTGCTTTGCCCAACGACACCCTTGCTTTTGTCAACGCGTTCGTTTCAGGCACCGGTAACGCTGTAGCACCTGGCGGCATGTTCACAATGAACGGCTCATCCGCATCCGGCTTGCTGGTTTCCTCTTTCGCGCATGCCCCGGCCAGAACCACAGCGACCAAAAAGATGAACCACCGCACACTCATTCGCTATTGCGGGTTGATGGCCTGAACGGCAAGATCCGACAATTTTGTCGCTAGCGGAAGCGCCTGAATTTCGCCATGACTTTGCGAACCTTGCGACAAGTCAAGCACTGCGGAACCGTCCGTGAAAAAGTGAGCTATATCAACATTCAACGTGATGTGTACCGTATCCCCTTGAACGGCGATCACGGGCAGTGGCACTGTGCGTTCACGGTAACAAGCATCCCGACCGGTGTGAATACTGAACTGGAACGGAGGAGCTCCCGTACCACCGGGATCCGTATCGAAGCGACCATCAAAAAGCAGGAAGCGATACATCGTATTCCAGGTCCAATACATCCCACTATTGTTACCCAACGGTGAGAATGGATCGATGTCGGTAATGTCGGCGTGGTTCAGATCCTGCGGCAGGCCGAGACCGAAATGCAATTGATCGAATGTTCCAATGGGCATGCGCAGCGAACGTGATGAAGGTCCGTTCGTAAGGTCGAATAGTTCAGCTCGGCTCAATACCGTCTTGCCATCATCGCCGGTCAGTTCGATGTCACTGAGGTAGAACCGCACCAATTGCACAAGTACGCGCTCATTCGCTGCATTCACGTACACTGTGCTCTTATCGAAATTCGTTCCGTTCCATTTCGGAACCAATTCCAATTTCACTGGAACGGTTGGCGGCCATGCTGGATCTTCTTTCACACAAGCCCCGAACCAAAGGCACAGAACGACCAGCGAGATAATTGAAATGGATCTCATTCGATGTGGGTGATCGATCGGGCCAACCGTTGCATGAGCCCTTGCGTGACCGGAGTGACATCTTGGAGAACTGGTTGGGCGGCGATATCCATGCCTGTGAGCAATGTGTCGATATTAAGCTCCAGCGGAAGAACCACATTTCCGCCCATATCCGCGTCCGTATGAACCAGAAGGGTCACCGGTGTGTACAAGGTATCCATTCCGCAGTGGAACAGGAACTCGTTATCCGTGGTCTCCACAGTGCCATCATTGTCGCTGTCGTAACGACCTTCCAATGCAAGGAACTTATGCCCGGCAGCCCATGTCCACCACATACCGGCGGTGTTCAACGGCGGAGCTAATGTGATCGGATCCGCGTGGTTCATCGCGCTGTCCACACCAAGCCCGAAATGCATCTCGTGCAAGTGGCCATCCAAGGGCCCAATAACCCGGATCAGGCCACCATCATCGAGATCCACCAGAATGTACTTCTCCGGAAATGCGGCAACGGAGTCGCCCGCGTCATCCGTGAACTCCACCTGGCTCATGTAGAATAGCAAGCGATCGATCTGTATACGGGTGTTAGCAGCATCCGTGAAGGAAACCGATTTGTTGAACGGCACACCTGCCCTTGTGAAAGCCATGCTCATGGCCACTACCGTGTTCGGATCTGGTGCGTTCACAAGGTCGCCTTGCAACTCTTCCACGTCCTTGTCACAGCTCAACAAGAGCATACCAGCGCTTACAACCGCCACCAGGATCATTAATCTGTTCATTCCCATTCGAAATCGTGTTTTCAATTGCACGTTGATAGAAACGATCGGCAATGCCAAACCGTTCGAATCGAGTGCAATTTACTTCCCCTGGGTGCTGTAGGGAATGCATAACGCCTTCATTTTCAACGGTGGTGCGAGGAAAGCCATGCGCTTGAACACCCCACGCCTACTTTCGGCTTTTCCATGCTACGCGTTCTCCGAAGCTCCGCTGGTTCTGGCAAAACACATGCGCTCGTCAAACATTACCTGACGCTGGCGCTCAAAACCGGCGATCCATCCGCTTACGGTCGCATCCTGGCCTTAACCTTCACGAACAAGGCCGCCGGGGAAATGCGGGAACGCATCCTCGACTATTTGGATGGCCTGGCACTAGGAGGCGAACTCTCCGTGCAACTGATCGATGTACAGGAGGCGGTGATGCGGGAGACGAATAGCACAGGGGACGAAGTGCAGCGGCGTTCCGCGAAGACGCTTTCGCACATGCTCCATCATTGGCCTCAATTCGCCGTTAGCACTATCGACGCCTTCACGCGTCGTGTAGTGATGCCTTTTGCCCGTGATCTGCGTTTGGATAGCGAGCTTCGCATGACCACCGAGGAGCAGTATTACCGGGACCAAGCCGTGGAGCGTTTGCTCGAACAAGCTGGCACTGATACAGCGCTTACCGAACTGCTCACCGCGATCTGTGAGGACCTGCAGGAGCAGGAACGCGATTGGCGTGTGGATAAACCCTTGCGCGAACTTACCTCGCAGCTCAGCAAGGAACAGGCCG
>JANNYL010000174.1:0-2353 GCA_031410075.1 Flavobacteriales bacterium | reverse complement strand
CGAAGCCGCTGTAGAGCTTCTTGGCGTCGTCGAGGCAGCAGATGCTCACGCCGCTGTTGCCCACCTTGCCGTAGATGTCCGGACGACGGCCGGGATCGTGGCCATACAACGTGACGCTATCGAAGGCAGTGCTGAGGCGCTTCGCTGGAAGGCCTTGGCTCACGTAGTGGAAGCGCTTGTTGGTGCGCTCGGGTCCGCCCTCGCCGGCAAACATGCGCGCGGGGTCCTCGCCGGTGCGTTTGAACGGATAGATGCCCGCAGTGTAGGGATAGAAGCCGGGCGTGTTCTCCTGCATGGCCCAGCGCACCTTGTCGCCCCAGCTGCGGAACTTCGGCAGCGCGACTTTCGGGATCTTCAGGTGACTGAGGCTCTCGGTGTGGTTGGGCACCTTGATCTCCTTACCACGCACGAGGTAGGTGTAGAACTCGCCACCGTAGCGTTCCTCTTCGGCCTTCCAGCCGGTGATCATGGACCAGAGGTGCGGGTCGAGGTCTTTCTTGATGGATTCGAACTTGGCGATGAGGGAAGTGACCTCGGGTTGCTTCTCGCCGCCGCTCGAAGTGGCGCTCGCTAATAGATCGGGACCGCCGAACGTGAGCACTGCCGAGTAGAGTCCGTACAGCTTGTCCGCGATCTCCGCCTGCTTGCGCACATGGGCATCGTAGCGGCGGTTGTTCTCGCTGATCTCGGAGAGGTAGCGGCTCTTCGCGGGTGGGATGATCCACACCTTCTCGCTCATCTCGTCGTGCGCGTGGAAGGTGCTGTGGAAGTCGACGCCGGTCTTCTTCTTGATCGTCTCCATCAACCGCACGTACAGGTTGTTGGTGCCGGGATCATTGAACTGGCTGGCGATGGTGCCCACGACCGGGAGCGTGTCATCGTCCGCGTCCCACAACTGGTGGTTGCGCTTGTACTGCTTCTTCACGTCGCGCACAGCATCGAGTGCGCCGCGCTTGTCGAACTTGTTGATCGCCACCACGTCGGCGAAGTCGAGCATGTCGATCTTCTCCAGCTGCGTGGCCGCGCCGAACTCCGGCGTCATGATGTAGAGCGAAACGTCGCTGTGATCCAGGATCTCCGTATCGCTCTGGCCGATGCCGCTGGTCTCCAGCACGATCAGGTCAAAGCCCGCGGCCTTCAGCACGTCCACGGCCTCCTTCACATGCTTGCTCAGGGCGAGGTTGCTCTGGCGCGTGGCGAGGCTGCGCATGTACACGCGTTCGCCGCGGATGCTGTTCATGCGGATGCGGTCGCCCAGCAGCGCGCCGCCGGTCTTGCGCTTGCTTGGGTCCACACTGATCACGCCGATGGTCTTGGTGGGCTGATCGAGGATGAAGCGCCGGATCAGTTCATCCACCATGCTGCTCTTGCCCGCACCGCCCGTGCCGGTGATGCCCAGTACCGGTGCCTTGCTGGCTTCGGCCTTCTTGTGGATCTCGTCCGCAATAGTGGCGAACACCTCCGGATGGTTCTCCGCCGTGCTGATCAGCTTGGCGATGGCCGGCCAATTCTGCGGTGTCAGCTTCTTCGCCTCGCCATTGACCTTGTCGCTCAGGTCATAGTCGGCCTTCTCCAGCATGTCGTTGATCATGCCCTGCAGGCCCATCGCACGACCGTCATCCGGGTGGTAGAGCCGCGTGATGCCGTACGCGTGCAACTCCTTGATCTCTTCCGGCAGGATCGTCCCGCCGCCGCCGCCGAAGATCTTGATATGCCCTGCGCCTTTCTCTTTGAGCAGATCATACATGTACTTGAAGTACTCCGTGTGCCCGCCTTGGTAGCTCGTCATCGCGATGGCGTGGGCATCCTCCTGGATCGCGGTGTTCACCACGTCCTCCACACTGCGGTCGTGGCCCAGGTGGATCACCTCGGCGCCGGTGGCCTGGATGATCCGCCGCATGATGTTGATGGCGGCATCATGGCCATCGAAGAGCGAAGCAGCGGTAACGATGCGGATCTTGTTCTTGGGAACGTAGGGAGGGGCTTGGACGAAAGTCGACATGGTGCGAAGTTACCGGTGCATCCGCCTTTGCGGTGCGGTTGGAAAGCACCAAGGTGTGCCTAGCTTTGAGTGTCCGACGCGCGATCAACCTCCAACCGTTCTGATATGCGATCCATCCTACTCGTTGCCGCCGCCAGCCTTCAACTGGCCGCCCACGCCCAACTCACCAATGGCTGTTTCACCATCGGTGGCCCTGAGTACGAACTGGCGCGCGCAGTGGTGCAGACCACCGATGGCGGTTACGCCTTCGCCGGGTTCACCTATTCCTACTCCACTGGTTTCTCTGATGAGAACATGTACGTGGTGAAGACCGATGCGAACGGTATGGTGGAGTGGAACATGGGTTATGGT
>JANNYL010000173.1:0-9464 GCA_031410075.1 Flavobacteriales bacterium | reverse complement strand
TGAAGGATAGGTCGCACAGGCCGATGCGATCCTTACACGTGTACGGAAATAACTTCTTTGAAGCCGTTGGGACCGAGGTCCTCGATCCTGTTCAGGACGGAACGTCTTCACGGACTAGTCCACGGCCCTCCGCGCGTCACGTTCACGAAGGAACTTCCATTGAACCGGAACAGTCCACCGCTGAAGCCGAACCATAGGGCGCCATGGCGGTCCTCCACAAAGGCTTGAATGCCGAAGTACTTCGTCAGGTCAGGGCGATCGGTCTTATCGAACAGCGTGAAGGCCTTGCCGTCGTAACGGTATGCGCCAACACGGACCGCACCGATCCAGATGTTCCCTGCGCGATCGCTGTAGAGGTTGTAGATGTCGTTCGCGGTAAGGCCTTTCACTTCGGCGAACCGGGTGAACGTCTTTCCATCGTAGCGAATAACTCCACCCTCTTCGATGTATTGCGGAAAGTCGGAGGTGATGGACCCGAACCAGATGTTGCCTTGTGCGTCCTCCGCAATGCTCGCGACGTTGCTGCTGCAAAGTCCGTCCTTCTTGGTAAAGTGCGTGAATGAACCACCGTCGTACTTGCACGCGCCGTATCCATCCCGCGCGAACCAGATGTTGCCTTTGCTGTCCTCGAACAGGTCCCACACTTTGCCGGGCAACATCTTGTAGGACGCGGAGTCGATTTCAGGAACAGGAACCGGGAAAGCGTTGAATCGTCCGCTGTCGAAGCGGAAGACGCCTTCACTCGTGCCAGCCCACAGCATCCCGTTCCGATCCATGAGCACCTTGCATCCCGAGCCTAACAGCCCCTCAGCGCTACCGAATCCGGCGAACGTCTTTCCGTCGAAGCGGGATGCGCCGTCGTGCGTCCCGAACCAGAGGTTGCCCGCGCGATCCTCTGCGATGTCCGTGACCACATCACCGATGAGGCCCTCGCCGATGGAGAAGTACCGTAGCGCCTTCCCATCCCAGCGCGCCACACCTTGCCCATTGGTCCCGAACCACAGGTTGCCTTTGCTATCCTCGAAGGCAGCTACGATGTACTCCGCGATCTGCGCAGCGTCGGTGATCGCGAGCGATGCGACGGTATCGTTGGTCACACCCTCTTGTAATGCGCGAGTGCTGTGTTGCGCGTTACAGGACAGGATCAGCAAGCCCGACATCACCGGACCTGCCGCGAACATCATGATGGAACTCTTCATCGCTTCGTTGGTTCAATGGCTGCTCCACCCTGGGAGCTTGGCCGCCTGTTTCACCCAGCGCGCCAATTGCTTTTCGTCGAGCGGATCGTCTTCGTGTATGTCCAGGTAGCGCACACCCTTCACTTTCGAGGTGCCCGATGGCAGCGGTTCCAGCGATGTGCCCATGAACCAGGTCACCCGCACAAATTTGGCGAAGACGTGGAACGACAGGAACCAACCTTGACCTTCCACACCGTAGAACGGCGAGTTCCATTTCACGGCCTTGCGCACCTTGGGCACTGCTCGCATGATCACCGCATCGAGCCATTCACCGATCTCGCGTTTCCATTCGGGCATCGCTGCGATGTACGCCTGCACGGGCGCATCGCCATCGCCTTTCGCGATCTGCGGATTGCCGCCAGAGAGGAGTTTGACCTTGGGCTCGCCAACCGCTTTGCGCGACTTGCTCGCAGCGCTCTTCGCTGTGGATTTCGCCAGTTTGCTCATGCGATCACTTCTTCTTTGTGTTGTGCGCGACGGCTGCTTTCACCAACGCCTTGAATGCACGCGCATCCACCACTTCGCCTTCACGGATGTCCATCGCCCGACGCGTATTTCCAGTTCCCGGCGCGTTGAAGAGCCCTGCGGGATCAGCGAGCGCAGCGCCATTGGCGAAGGTGAGCTTCACCTTGTCTTTGTATGTCTCGCCGGTGCAGATCATCCCATCGTGCGACCAGAGTGCAACGCCTCCCGGGTTCGTGGGCTTCTGCCACTTCTGCTCTTCGATCACCTTGGGATCGGCTTCGAGGATCAGCTTGCGCATTCGCGCGAGGGTTTCATCACGCCAGTCGCTTGCTTCCTTCTTCGGCTTATTGGTTTTGGTGGGCATACAGGCTGTGCTATGGAGCGACAAAGTAGGAAGGGGTGGAAGTCGAATGTCCAAGAGACTTGGTGAGGGTCACCCCCCATGCACAGCCGGCTCGACCGCTCAAGATCATCGGACTGACCGCTGTGGAGGAGGACACCCTTCGCCGGTTCAGGCACGAACGGTGCCCGCTAGCATTCATGATGGTGAAGCGGAAGCGGATGAACTGACACATGTCGGGTCCATGATCGTTGTTGCTGATAGAGCTTGTTGGAACCAGCCGGGAGGGGCGGACATTTTCCGCCCCTCCATAGTGGTTCACTTCGTATTGCAGCCGCAGGCGCATCCACTGCCTGGGCAGGTGGGGCCACAGGTGCAAATGATGCAGGTGCAGTTCGCGTTGCCGCAGTTCGCTTGGGTCTGTTCGACCGACTTCTTTGGAGTTTTCATGGCGTCGTTGGTTTTAGTTGTTCGACGACACAAAAGTCCACGCACGTGCTGCGGTACGTGTTACATCCTTCGCGAGAAGGTTTACATCGCGCTCAGCTCACCCGATCGAGCGGTGTGCGTCCTTGCCGCAATGCCTTGAAGGCCGTGGGCGTCATGCCGGTGAACTTCTTGAACTGCGCGCTCAGGTGCGCCACGCTGCTGAAGCCGGTGCGGTCGGCGATCTCGCTGATGGTGAGCTCGTCGTACTTGATCAGCTCCTTCACCCGCTCCATGCGCTGCAGGAGGAAATACTGTTCGATGGTGATGCCCTCCACTTGCGTGAAGAGCGCTGCCAATCCCGAATACTCCTTGTGCAGGAGCCCGCTCAAATGCTCGCTGAGCTTGATGCGCCGGTGGGCATCGCTATCGTGGTGCACCAGCTTCACGATATGCGATTTGATCCGCTCGATGGTGGTGGCATCGCGGTCGTCCACCAGGTCGAAGCCCGCAAGCTGTAGCGCATCGCG
The DNA here is from genome assembly GCA_031410075.1 of Flavobacteriales bacterium. Lineage (GTDB taxonomy): Bacteria > Bacteroidota > Bacteroidia > Flavobacteriales_F > PHOS-HE28 > PHOS-HE28. Next base: position 6,465 of record JANNYL010000173.1, on the reverse strand, counting down.
CAAGGCCTGTTTCTCATCGGCCCCTGGTTCGCGCTCCAGTTCCACTTCGCCGAGGTCGATGTGCTTCACCGGTAAGCCCTGCGCCTCCAGCACCCGCGTCACCGCCGCCTTGCACCGGTCGCAAACCATGTTGCGGATGGTGATCCGATGTCCGGTCATGTTCACTACCGATCCAATTTCACGGCTCGCGAAAGTAGACCACGCATCCCGGCGATCGAGGTCGTGAAGTGCTGCGTGTGGTCCATTCGATCGGACCTCACTTGCCACCGGCCGGCTCACTATGGGCAACGCGCTCCCACGCCAGCTCCTCCGCCAGCTTCTTCAAATTCTACAATTGCGCACGTTGCATCAGCGCATGCACTGGCGGGAAGACCACGGCACCTTGCAACCAGGTCGACCACACCAGAACACCCGCCGGGTTCGATGGCTTCTGCCACTTCCGTTATTCGATGGTCTGCGGATCGGTTGCTTTCTTCATCGGCATGGTGGTTTGGCGGGCATAGTAGCTGCGCTATTGAACGACAAAGCAGCAAAGGCGGGGAGCATTGCGATTGACGTCAAGTGTCTCTCCCAATGGTCTGGATCGGTGAGAAGAACACCCGCTTCGTCCGCCAATTATCCAGGTTCATTGACTTCGGTCATGTCGTGAGGCCAAGGTGAACCGACCTTTATCGGAAAGCGAAACATCATGCGTTGCCTACTGCTGTTCCTCCTTGTGGTATCCTTTGGTCTGGGGTCTCAAGCCCAATACACCATCGACTGGTCGCATGCTGCGCCGGATATTTACAAGAACGGGGTCATGGCCGCGCGCGATACGTCGGATAACCTGATCGTGGTCGGCTATCGTGCGAGTTACGTGGGCGCTGGCCACATCTTCACACAGAAGTACGACCTGAACGGCGTGCTCCTCTGGGAGCAGGTGGATTCCACCGGGGTTCCTTTTCGCTTCGAGCAACCCACCTGGGTGTCCACCACCTCCACGAACGACATCTATGTGTCGGGCTTCCTCTATAGCGGCACCAATACCATCTACCCCGATTCGGCGGTGGTGTTAAAATATGATCCGCAGGGCAACCTGTTGTGGAAGCGCAAAGTGGAGCGCTCGCTCACCTTCGGGGTACGCAGCGCCGTGGATGCCCAGGGCAACCTCTATCTGGGGATCGTGGGGGCCAGCCCGAACGGGTTCTCGTTGATCAAGTTCGATGCGAATGGGAATACGGTGTTCGATGTGTCGGAGGCGAACCCGACCGCAGCCAGCCTGGTTTCCATGCGTGTGAAGGACGACCGTGTGGTGCTGGTGGGGTCTGGTGGAGGCTTGGTGCATGGTGCCGTGGCCTCGTGGGATACAGCGGGCAACTTCCTGTGGAGCCATCGGGTGGTCGGGTACGGCGCGGGCGATGTGGAAATGGATGATGCGTTGAACACCTACGTGCTCACGTCCTATCCGAACCAGGTCTCAGCCACGAGCGAGCGCGATGCCGTGATCAAGAAGTTCGATGCGGCGGGGGACTCCATCACACAGTTCAACTACGACTTCAATGGAACGGACCAGCCTACGCGCATGGCCCATGGCAACGGCCGCATTACCGTGATCGGATGGACCGTTCCTTCCGGTGGCGCATACATGAACTGGAGCACCTTCCAAGTGGACACGAGCGGTGCACTGCTGTGGAACGCCACCTACGACGCGATGCTCTCCAACGACGAGATCCCCGGCTGGCTGGCAGCGAAGGACAATGGCGATGTGTACGTCACGGGCAAGGGAGGACCGCTCTACCAAGGCCAGTATCTGCAGTACGTCACGTTGAAGTACAGCAACGGCATACAGCAGTGGGTGCACACCGATCCGTACTACGGATACAATGGCGTAGCCTGCGTGCTTGGGAAGGATAGTGCGCTCTATGTCCTGGGACAAGGAGCGATGACAGCGACACGCTACATCGACGACCTCAGCACTGCCTTGGAGGAAGGTCCGGTGATGGACGGCTTGGCCCTGTACCCCGTACCTGCGTCCGACCTGCTCATCATCCGGCAGGCAGCGCCCGGAGCCTTGGCTTACTCGATCCTCGATGCCTCAGGCCGTGCGATCGGGAGCGGGATGTTGTTCCCCGGTGAGACCCGGATCGCTGTTTCGGATCTTGCGAACGGGATGTACATGCTTCATGCGAGCGATGGACGTGCGGTGCGGTTCGTGGTGAAGCATTGAACTGGACCTTGTTCGATCCATCATTGCGGCCGGCGAGAAGAAGGGGCGGAATTAGAATGGTCGGGTTACGTGGTGCGGGATCACGGCGATGAGCCGTAGGGTCGTCCGCCCATCCCGCCCCGGATGAAACTCCGGGGCAAGGCCGGGACAGCGGGCAGGCCGCAGCGGAGGTGGGAGGAAACCCTGCCGGGTTTAGGATCGCCGCGCTCAGGATCCTGAGCAGCGTTCAAGAAATACGCTGAACAGGTCCATTGTTCGGGCCCTCGTGCATCGCCCCTACATTCACGCCAGTGGACACCATCACCCACATCGTCGTTGGCGCCTGCATCGGCGAAGTGTTCCTGGGGCGCAAGCTCGGGAGGCGGGCCATGCTCTGGGGCGCGTTGGCGCATAGCGCTCCCGATGTGGATGCGATCGCGCATTTGTGGACCGGCCCCGCTGAAGGGTTGCTGGTGCATCGCGGCTTTTCGCACTCCTTTCTTTTCGCCGCGCTCATCACCCCGCTTTTCGCCCTGGTGGCCGCTCGCTGGCACCGCCCGCGCAACATCCGCCTTTCGCACTTCCTCTGGTTCTTCGGCGTGGAAGTGTTCGGTCACGTCCTGCTCGATGGCCTCAACTCATATGGCACCGGGTGGTTCGAGCCCTTCAGCCATGCGCGCATCTCGCTCAACTTGATCTTCGTGGCCGATCCCTTCTTTTCCATCGGGCCGGGGCTTGCTGCCCTCGTGCTGCTGTGGATGAAAAGCCGACGCGGGCGCCTCGCTTGGGCAATAGGCGGCGTGGTCTGGTGCGGTGCCTACCTGCTGTACTGCGGAACGAACAAGGCGCTGATCGAACGCGAAGTGCAGGCCATGCTCGCCCAACAGCACGTGAAGCACACGCGCACCTTCATCACGCCCACCGCGCTGAACAACTGGCTCTGGTACGTTGTGGCCGAGGATGAGCAGGGCTACCATATCGGTTACCGTTCCGTGTTCGACACCACCGGCACCTTGGATCTGCGCTATTTCCCTCGTCGCTCCGATCTGCTGCGGCCGATCGGGGACCACAGCGACATCGCGCTGCTGATGCGCTTCTCGCAGGGATTCTATACCGTGGAAGAAGAGAACGGCGGGCTGGTGTTCAACGATCTGCGCTTCGGGCAGGTACTGGGCTGGCGCGACCCAGCTGGTGCCTTCGTCTTTCACTGGGCGTTGGACCATTCCGAGGACAACGCGCTGGTGATCCAACGGGGCCGGTTCCAGGGTTGGGACCGGGGGGCATTCGGTTCCCTGGTACAGCGCATCCGCGGGCATTAGCGCTCCTGCTGCCCCATCCCCACCCGCCGGTGATAGTAGAAGGTGAGCAGCCCGTGCATGAGGCGCAACGCTTGGTAGGCGCTCCATTGGCCCAGCTTTGCCAGCAGCCCCGTGCGCCTTTCCTCCTCCGTGGATATGCGGCGGCAATCCTCGCGGGCAATGCGCACAAGATCCTGCTGAAGGCCACCGGCCACGCGTACGTCATGCAGGTCCAGGTTCACTTCCAAGGTGGTGAAGGCGCTCAGGTCGTTGAGGTTGAAGGAGCCGAGCGTGAGCCATTCACCATCGCGCACGGCCACCTTGGCGTGCAGCACGGCCTTCTGGTATTCGAACACCCGCACACCACGGCGCAACAGCCAGGCGTAGAGCCAGCGTTCGGCGGGTTTCGCCAGCCACACATCGGACCGGCCCGCATTGATCACCGTGATGCGCACACCACGCCGTGTCGCAGCGGCCATCGCATTCTTCAACGCACGGCCGGGTACGAAGTAGCTCGCCATGAGGTGGATCTCCGTGCGTGCTTCGCGGAACATCTCCAGGTAACTGGTGGTGATCTGCGCGTGGCCCAGGAGCCAGTCGTTGTAGCGGACACGCATGGGGCAATGGCCCGTTGTGGGCCAAGCTTGCTGGAGCACCGCGCATTCCGCTTCGGTGGGCGGCACGGCACGGGTCCTGCGAGCAAGGGGCAGCGTGCCATTCCACACCCTGCAGCACGATCGAGCCAGGTCAAGCGCCACCTCGCCTTCCACCTCCAGCGCCATATCCAACCATGCCGGCCGACCTTCGATGTCGTTGTACCGATCGGCGACGTTGCGACCGCTCACCAGCGCGCGCCGGTGATCTACCACCAGCACCTTTTGGTGCAGCCTACGGCCGATGTAGAAGCGCCGACTGCGCAACAGCGGCTCGAACCACCGGAAGTGGCCACCCGCCGCCCGCAGTTCTTCCACCAGTGCTTCCGACAGGTCTTGTGATGCATAGCCATCGGTGAGCAGGAACACCTGCACCCCGCGCTGCGCCGCGCGTACCAAAGCAGCACCGATGCGGGTGCCCGTGGCGTCGTTGGCGAAGATGTACACCTGTAGATGCACACTGCTTTGCGCCGCATCGATCAGCGCCTCCATGCGCTCGAAGTAGGCGGTGCCGGTATCCAGCAGCATTGCCCGGTTGTGATGTCGCCAAGGTGTATCGCGCCGAGCCATGCCGGGAAACTAAGCGCTGCGAGCGCGAGGTGATCCACCACTGTGACGTATGCTTGAAGCCCTCGCGGCATCAGTGATCGATCGTCACGTCACCTTGTATGCGCCTGAGGTTACTTTGCTTGCAGCATGAACAAGCATCCTTGGATGAGCGCCGAAGCGGCCGTGCGCATGGTGCGCTCGAACCATCGCGTGTTCGCGCAGGGCAGCGCCGCCACGCCGCTCACTTTGCTGCGCGCGCTGATCGCACGCACTGGTGATGTGGCGCAAGTGGAGTTGGTGAGCATCAGCACGCTGTGCGATATCGGGTTGAACGATCCGGGAGTGAAGGAGAGCTTCTTCATCAACGACCGGTGCTCATGTGCTGTGAGGTGATGCCTTCCAACGGATGGATGTCAGCGCGCTCAGCCCGGGGCTCTATGTGCTTCGCATCACCGGACAGAACGATCGGACAATGTGGTCGCGTTTCATGAAGCGTTGACGAGGCAGCAGGCTGATGCGGATCATAGCGCTTGATACCGGAAGCGTGTACGCCCCGGCAGTTTGGTCAGCGATCGCGGCCACCGGAAGGAGAAGGAGGAGTTTGGTTCGCAAGGGTTCAGGCCGTTGTGGCCGTCGCACGGCGTTTCAGAATGGCCGCGCAGATCAAGCTGATCAACAGGCCGACAGGCAGGATCTCCATGTACGTGGACCCGATCTTCACCACGGGGTTCTTGTAGAGCACTTGGAAATCCCGGATCTCCTGTAGCTCGGCCTCGATCTTCTCCGGAGGCATGTCGCTGCTTTCGAGCTCGGTCTTGGTATGCTCATAGTACTCCTGCATGTAGTCCTGTTTCGATGTGGCGCTCAGCACCATCCATGAGGCCACGTACATCGTGGACGCTATCAGCGTGATGTAGAGCCCCATCAGGAAGGCCTTGCCGAAGGTGATCGATCCGCCCAGGTGTTTGTCCCGATAGGTCTTCACCGCAAAGAAGATGGTGGACAGCGCGATCACCATGGTCGTGTACCCGATCCACAGCCCACTGTCGAAGTCGTGGCTTTCGCCGCCCAGGGTCAACCACATCATGGCCGCCACGATGATGCCGCCGATGATGCCGTATGTGAGGACGATCTTTTTCATGGGTGATGGGTTTTGTGACCGCGAATCAACGAAAGGACCACGTTCCGGATCTCATCCTTTGGTATGGATCTCGCGCGCTGAAGTGCGGATCCATACCAAAGTAGGACGCGGTACTACGGAATGATACCGGCCGCTTTGGCCTTGAGGACCGCCTGCGTGCGGCTTCGCACTTCCAGCTTTCCGAACAGACTTGATAAATGGGACTTCACCGTGGCCAGTGAGATGAAGAGTTTGTCCGCGATCTCCTGGTTGGAATGTCCGTTGGCCATCGTTCGAAGCACTTCCAATTCGCGCGCGCTGATGCCGAGTGAGCGCACCGCTTCTTCATTCAACACAGGTTGCGGTTCGACCGCGACAACCCTTTTCTGTCGCAACAACTTCGAGCCCACCCAAACACCCAAGGCCGTGGACAGCACCGCCACCACAGCGATGTACACTTCCACGGACAGGTCGCGGATCAGAAAGCGGTACTCGATGTACTTCAGAATGAACACGAGCGCCGCGAGCGCGAGACCATAGAGCACCACGGTGGTCTGAAAACCGGATCGGCGGAATTCGGCTGTTCCGTTCATTGGGGCGAAGTTCGGCAAGAGCGGCATTGGGGCCAATGCACATGACAGCCGTGCGGGAACATGAAGG
>JANNYL010000172.1:0-4294 GCA_031410075.1 Flavobacteriales bacterium | reverse complement strand
GGCAGCTACATGTACATCGGTCCGCAAGGCATCGTACACGGTACCACGATCACGGTACTGAACGCCTGCCGTATGGTCAAGGCGTCGCCGGGAACCAAGGGCAAGCTCTTCGTCACCAGTGGCCTCGGTGGCATGAGCGGTGCACAGCCCAAGGCCGGCAACATCGCGGGTGTAGTCACCATTTGCGCCGAGGTGAACAGCATCGCCGCGCACAAGCGCCAATCGCAAGGCTGGGTCGATGATGTGATCAGCGATGTGGATTCCTGCATCGATGCGGCGCTGGCATGCCAGAAGAAAGGCGAAGCGCACAGCATCGCCTTCCTCGGCAACGTGGTGGACCTGTGGGAGCGTTTGGCCACGCGCAATATCCACGTGGACCTGGGCAGCGACCAGACGAGCTTGCACAATCCGTGGGCCGGTGGCTACTACCCCGCCGGGTTGAGTTACGAGGAGAGCAATGCGTTGATGGTGAAGGATCCTCCGTTATTCAAACAGCGTGTGCAGGAAACGCTCCAACGACATGCAGCGGCCGTGAACAGATTGACCGCGCAAGGCATGTACTTCTTCGACTACGGCAACGCGTTCCTGTTGGAAGCCAAGCGCGCCGGTGCAGAGGTGGGCGGTTTGAACGGAGAGGAGTTCCGCTACCCCAGCTATGTGGAGGATATCATGGGACCGATGTGCTTCGATCACGGCTTCGGGCCTTTCCGGTGGGTGTGTGCGAGTGGCGATCCGAAAGATCTTGCAACGAGCGATCGCATCGCGGGTGATGTGCTGGAGAGCATGCTGCACGAAGCACCCGAGGCTATTCGTCAACAGATCGCGGACAACCTGCATTGGATCCGTAATGCGCAACAAAACAAGCTGGTCGTGGGAAGCCAGGCACGCATCCTGTACGCCGATAGCGAGGGCCGGATCCGCATCGCCGAAGCGTTCAACGCAGCGATCAAATTAGGAGCGATCAGCGCGCCCATAGTTCTTGGCCGCGACCACCACGATGTGAGCGGCACCGACAGCCCCTATCGCGAAACGAGCAACATTCGAGATGGGTCGCGCTTCACGGCGGACATGGCGGTGCAGAATTTCGTAGGCGATGCCTTTCGGGGTGCCACCTGGATCAGCCTGCACAATGGTGGCGGTGTGGGCTGGGGCGAAGTGATCAACGGAGGCTTCGGCATGGTGCTCGACGGCACTGCGGATAGTGATCGCCGCCTGAAGAGCATGCTGCATTGGGACGTGAACAACGGCATTGCACGCCGGGCTTGGGCACGCAACCCGAACGCCGTGTGGAGCATCGAACAGGAGATGAAGCGCACGCCTGGATTGAAAGTGACGTTGCCGAATGAGGCCGATGACGGGCTGATCGAGCAAGCGGTTGGCTGAACCCATTCTGATCATGAACCATCCATTGGATCCTAAAAAAGACGCCTCTGGCCACAAGGGACGAAAAGTGGATCGTGGGAGAACCAATTGATCTTGGCCGTCGTTCTCCCCTAGTTAAACACCTACACATGCGCATACGGTACATCCTCATTGCAACTGTTACCGCTCTCTCCGTGCAGCTTCAGGCTCAGACCTATTCGATCCAGTTGATCGGATCTTTGCCGAATTGCGCACCCAATACGATCGTGCAGATATCCGATTCTCTTTCGGGCGTCTTCACATTGGCCAACCTTGACGGCAATTGCGGGTTCAGCACCATATTCGATACGCCTGTTCAGTCTGGTGATCTCCTGTTCCAAGGACTGTGTGCCAACGGGAGCATCGCAAGTGGAACGGCCAGTTACCTCTTCGATCAACCGGGCGACACACTTGCCATTACGATCGCCCTCTCTTGCGGCCCGGATCCAGTAGATTGCCTTGGTATCACCAACGGATCAGCCATGCCAGGAACCGTCTGCGACGATGGTGATCCGTTCACCAGCTACGATCAGTGGGGCGCCGATTGCGTTTGCTTTGGCTTCGACTCAGCCAATGTTGTTTTTGACTGCTTGGGAACGCCGAACGGCGGCAGCTTGCCTGGCACTCCATGCTTCGACCCGAACAACCCGCTATTCCCTCTTGGCGAGTGGACAGTCGCCTGTGTTTGCTCACCCGATAGCAGCTTCCTGGTTCCGGATTGCCTCGGTATTCTCGGTGGGCCGAACCATCCCGGAGGTTATTGCGATGATGGCGATGTTTCCACGGATATTGACCTTTGGGACAGCGGGTGCCAGTGCATCGGTCTCGACAGTTCGCAAGTAGTATTCGATTGTCTCGGAAACCCGAATGGTGGCAATTTGCCGGGGACCCCTTGCCTGGACGAGACCTCCCCGTTCCTCATCGGTAGTTGGTCGGCCAATTGTCTGTGCGAAGCGGATTCAACGTTCACCTTCTTCGACTGCTTGGGTATTCCGAACGGCCCTAATATGCCAGGTTCCGCTTGTGATGATGGTAACCCGTTCACCGCCTTCGATGCATGGGATGTGAACTGCATCTGCGCCGGACAGGACACCACCGGCACATTGGATTGCCTGGGCATCCCGAATGGTCCCAACCTCCCTGGCTTGCCTTGCACGGTCCTACCCGATTCCTCGAACACGTTAGTGGGCAACTGGGGACCGGACTGTGTATGCTATGCGATCATGTTCGATTGCACTGGCATACCCGGTGGTCCCAACATGCCCGGTGTGGCCTGCGATGACGGCAACCCCACCAGTTTCAATGACACTTGGAACGGTAACTGCGCTTGTGTAGGCATCGATACGACTCTCACGATCGATTGCGCAGGAATACTTGGCGGCCCCAACCAACCAGGCACATTGTGCTTCGACCAGAACGAGCCGTTCTTCGTGGGCATCTGGACGGCTGATTGCGTTTGCGCGCTGGATAGCATTTCACTCCCACCGGATTGCTTGGGCGTTTTGGGTGGCCCTGATCAGCCCGGTGCTTTGTGCAACGATGGCGATCCCTCGACCACATTCGACTTCTGGGACAACAGCTGCCAATGCATCGGCTTGGACAGTGCGGAAGTGGTCTTTGATTGCTTAGGCCAACCGAACGGTGGCAACCTCCCGGGAACGCCATGCTTCAATGAGAATGATTCGTTCCTCATCGGCATGTGGACAGCGGATTGCATCTGTGGTCCTGACTCCTCGTTCCTGGTCCTGGATTGTTTGGGCGTGCTCGGCGGGCAGGCTGCTCCGGGACAGCCATGCGATGATGGTGATCCGAACACCGATGCCTTTTGGGCTGTGGATTGTCAATGCGCTGTACCGGTTCCTCAGCCTTGCACAGCGGGTTTCGTGGTGCTTCCGATGAACGTGGACACGACTTCCAGCGAGCCGATCATGCTCTTCATCTGGAACACGAGCTTCGGTGGTGATGGCAATTACAGCTTCCTCTGGGAATTCGGCGATGGGACGACCTCCACAGACCCTTGGCCCGTGCATGCGTATGAGGGGAACGGACCTTACGTGATGTGCCTGACCCTCACCGATGGCCGCGGTTGTTCCAGCACCTACTGCGATACGCTCTCGTTGGATGAATTCGGGATATTCGGCCTGGTGACCGAGGGCGACCGTGCTGCTGGCTTCATGGTGGCGGTGCAATCCGGATCGGCGCCGACAAGCGTAGAAGAGTCGACGAATTTGGGCGAATTTGCCGCATGGCCGAACCCAGTTGCTGACCAACTGACCATCCAACTCACCAGCAAATTGGCAAGCATTGCTGAAGTGATGGTGTTGGACATGAACGGCCGCCTCGTTGATCGTTCGAGCTGGAACATGGGCAGTGGGCGCAACCAATTCGTTCTCTCCACGGCATCACTGGTCCCCGGCACCTACGTGTTACGGATCAATGCTGCTTCGAACTCAACACAGCAGCGCTTCGTTCGGGTGCCGTAGTCGTCGGAAAGTCAACGCAAAGGGCGTGGTCGTTAGCGATCACGCCCTTTCTGCTTTTGGAGGCTGAACACAGATGGAACATGACCATCTTTGAAGTAGCGGATCCCATTCGCTCGTTCAAAGAAAATTCACGGACACACCCAACCACGAAGCCCTCACGTACGTGTATGGAGATGAACTACTGAACAAACACCACACTCAACATGATATCTACTCTTCGCTCCTTGGTGCTAGGCACAGGCCTGCTTATCGCGGCAGGCGTATCCGCCCAATACCCATATTGGCTCTACCTGAACGGCGTGATCACGAATTGTTACCCTGGCCAAACAGTGAACGTGATGACCTTGCCAGGCACAGAGCCTGCATATAACTTGGATGTCGTAGTAGACCCCAATACGTGTACGTGGTCC